>CBIMFD010000006.1:0-34864 GCA_966243085.1 uncultured Shinella sp. | reverse complement strand
TTCACCACCGCCGTCGATGCGGGCACGCGCTCGCAAGGTCATGTCGGCGCGCTGGTGCGGGCGGCGCGGGAGACGGGGCTTCGCAGCGTCGTCGGCTTCATCTGCAACGATCTCGGCGGCACCGCTGAGGTGCCGGAGCCGGACGTCATCCTCCGCCGGGCGGAGGAGCATCTTGCGGCTTACGGGCAAGACCCGCTGATCCATCCTTCGCTCGCCATTTCCATTCCGGAAGCGGCCAGCGACACGATGCTGAAAGAGGTCTCCGCCATGGCCGCCGCGGCCGGCGCCGTGTTCCAGACCCATGTCAACGAACATCTCGTTGCCGTCGAGCGGTCGTTGGTGGCAACGGGTCGCCGGCCGATCGAACGTCTGGCGCATCTGGGGGCCCTCGGCCCCCAGGTCCTACTGGCCCATTCCACGCTCGTCACGCCGCACGAGCTCAACCTTCTGAGGGAAACGGACACCGCCGTCGCCTACAATCCGGTGGCAAGCCTCTGGAAGGGCAATGCGGTGGCGCCGGCGCTGCAGATGGCCGCGCTCGGCATCCGCTTCGGGCTGGGCACCGACGGAACGCGCGCGGACGGGTTCCGCCTGATGGATGCGGGCGAAGGGCTCCAGCGTGCCGGCTTCGGGCTTGCGGCGGGCGATTCCTCCGCCGGCGGCGGCTGGCTCTGGCTCGACCATGCGACGTCCGGGGCAGCCCATACGGCGGGACTTTCCGGCATCGCCGGCTCCATTGCGGAAGGCCTCGCCGCCGACTTCCTGCTCGTCGACCTCGACCGGCCGGAATTCACCCCTTCCTACGATCTTTCCTGGGAGCTCGTGCGCTACGGCAATCGCGACCAGATCGATGCGGTCTTCACCGACGGCCGGCTCCGGCTCTGGCAGGGGTGGCCCGTCGACTGGGATGCGCGCGCATTGCTGGCGGAGGTGCGGGGCGACGCCGCCGCAGCCATCGCCAAGGCGCCGATCCAGCGTATCCATCCGCTTTCTGAAGTACATCGTGGTCTCGGGCATTATCAATGAGCTTTGAACTTCTCGCAATCCTGGCCGCGGTGACCTTCGTCTCGGCCTTCATCCAGGGTTCCCTCGGCATCGGCTTCGCCCTGATCGTCGCGCCCATTGTCGGCATGCTGAAGCCCGAACTGTTGCCGGTCACCCTGCTTCTTCTGATGCTGCCGCTCAACCTGCACGTCGCGGTGCGCGAACGAGAGCATGTCGACTGGCCGGGCGCGACCTGGATCACGGTCGGCCGCCTGGCGGGCACATTCGCCGGGCTCTGGCTTCTCGCCGCGCTTTCGCTGGACCAGCTCGATCTCGCCGTCGGGGTCTTCACGGTCGTTGCCGCCGGTGCCGCGCTCGTCGCCCCGCCTTTCACGCCGAACAGGCCGAGTGCGCTCGGCGTCGGTCTCTTCACGGGCGTCACCGAAACCGCCACCGGCATCGGCGGCCCGCCGCTTGCCCTGCTTTACCAGCATGCCAAGGCTCCGGTCCTCAGGGCGACGGTCGCGCTGTGCTTTCTCGTCGGGGAGGTGATGTCGCTGATCGTGCTGGCGATCTCCGGGCGTCTCGGCTCGGAGCAGCTCCTTGCCGCCCTTTACCTGGCGCCGGCGGTCCTGCTTGGAAGCGCAGTCTCCAAACTCGCGCATCACCGCGTGGGCGGACGGGGGCTGCGCATCGCCGTCCTGAGCTTCGCCATCGTCAGCGGCCTGTTTCTTATCGTTCGCTGAGCCTGGCCGATTGTCCCGGTCCGGTGTCGAACGACACGGCGATGCAAATTTTATCGTCCCGATGGATGGAATAGCCCACCTCAACCGTCAGAATGAAGACGCTACGCCAGCCGCGAAGGCTTGGCAGCGTCTTGATCTTCGGTCTCTTTGGTTTCGATCGTTCTCGCGAATGTATATCCGGACATTGTGCGGAGGAATCTAAGCGGAATCGAGAGTCTCGTTGCAGTATATTTCCGGTTTTCTTGAAATAAATCAAACGCTTATTGAGCTATTCGTCAAATATTTTTCCTTCATGGTAATTGACATCTTCGAGTAGGTGGATGTCTTGTCGCAATATACGGCGTGCGTAAAACATGCCGGAACTAAGGATGAGCCTCAACGATGCGGCTGGAATCATCCAAAAGGGTTATTTGACTTCAATTTAATTAATACTGTATTTTTAACGGACTGCTAAAAAATGGTGGGGTGGGATAGTTCCACCTGTGACAAGCGACCCGAGTTGCGTTGAGGTGACAAAATGCTTGCGACCGAGACATCCAGGCCGGGTCTATCGCGACCCGGGCCCGGAGGAAGTGAACAGCAGCTAATATTCGTGGTGGCCGAGCCGGATTTTCTGGTTGAGTGCCTCGCAGAGGTGCTGGAGCGCCGTTTTCCCAATCACGACATCATCGTCGCCGAGGATACCGGCGACGTGCTGAAGCACCACGCGGCCGACGTTCGGCTCGTGCTCTTTCATCGCAAGGACGCAAGAGACATCGCAAGGGTGCTTCGCGGTATCGAAACCTACGCGCCTTCTACGGCCGTCGGCGTGCTGATCGATGATCCATGCTCGCTCGATCCACTCTTGAACCTTCTTGTCGAAGGCCTGCATATCGACGGCATCCTGCCGCTCGACGTGCGGCTCGATGTTTTCCTCGCGGGCGTCGATCTGCTCGTGAAGGGGGGAGAACACTTTCCGTCGTCATTGCTGCGACGGTTGAAGGCGGCCAGGACATCCCCGGGCGGGCCTGCGGGCGCGCAGAGCGTATCCGATCTCCTCACCCGCTACGCCAATGTCGAGCAGATCGGTTCGCATGAATCGCATCTGACGACACGGGAGGTCGAAATCCTCGACCTCTTGTGCAAGGGCACGCAGAACAAGCTCATCGCGCATCGCCTGAACCTGTCGGAAAATACCATCAAGGCGCATGTCCGCAACATATACAGGAAGCTGCACGTCAGGAACCGGACCGAGGCTGCCCTGCGATGCTTCGACGGTCCCCAATCCCGAAATACAAAGCGCCCCGTTTCCGGCTCCGAGGAGGAGTAGCCCGGCCGGATTCCGGCAAGCCCTTCCAAAGCCGGCAGATTGCGCGCGTTGCCGCACCATTCGGCAGTCCGCGCGCCGCCTTGAAGGATTAGGCAGTAGTAATGCCCCGGGGGCGGGGTGAAGGGGTTAGACATCGAGAGGCTAACCCAAATTCGGGCCTAGGATTGCGTATCTGTTTCGTATTTATTTCGTATCGTGAACCGGCCTCCGGCAATAAACAGAAACGAGGTCGCGTTTTCTAGCTGATATCTGAAAGGATTGCTGCTGCGGGGCTTTGAATAGTTCCGCCGCGGGGAGGATAATTGCGACTTCGCGAGTTTATTCTATCGGCTATTCGCTGCAGGGGAGAAGTTTGAAGTTCCTCTGCTTTGGGCAAACCGGAGCAAGCGCGAGTAAAATCCCATTTGAGATGAGAGGGATTTCGTGAGCGGCTCCATTCTTTCCAGATGGAGAAAGTCATGTCCTACGATCCGAAGGGCGACGAAACCAATGTCGGCGCACTCGCCAACGGCTTTGCCAACAGCGCCATCAACGAGACCGAAATCAGCGAGGATTCGACCGGCTATGTCGGCGGCCTCGCCAATGGCGACAACCGCAACAACACCGACGTTGATGTGGACGCCAAGGTCGATGTCGACACCGAAAACGGCAACAACCGCGACAATTCCTACGACTGGGATTACGACAGCAAGACCACGACGCTGAACGACACCGACACGAAAACCGTGACGGATATCGACACCGATATCGACACGGACATGAAGTCCGTGACCGGCAGCTACAATTCGTCCGACTATGACTGGAGCTACGACAGCAAGTCCTATTCGGACGACGACACGAAGACCGTGACGGATGTCGACACCGACATCAAGACGGTTTCGGACAATGACAGCATGGCCGTTTCGGACAACGACACCAAGACGGTCACCACGAACACGGCCGACAGCTTCAACCACACCGATACCGACTTTGCGGTCCTGGACGACGTCAAGGACTTCGACAATCTCGGCATCGCAGGCCGTGACCTGACCTTCGACATCGGCGACGACTTCTCGTTCTCGCTCGACGTGGACCGGATCCTCAACGATTCGCTCACCGGTGGCGGCAACGATTCCGGCTTCAGCGCGGTCCAGGCGAACCACCTGTCCGACCAGGACGTCGCCTATGACCTGCGCATGAACAACGAGGATGCCGACAACAACCTGAGGGCCGACGGCGGCAGCGCCTATGGCGATGAAGGCATGAACATGGACGGCAAGGGCTGGGATCTCGGGTCGGGCGACGACATTTCCGGGGCGAGCACTGCGGATGCCTCGGCGATCCTCGCCAATTCGGGCTTCCACTTCGAGCTGGTGCAGGGCGCCAACCTGCTCACCAACTCCATCGACAGCAGCGTCGTCGGTGGCGATCACTACGTCACCAATGTCGGCGAAGATACCGACTCCTGACGACATCTCATCCAAAGACGAGGTCGCGCCGGCGTGCCGGCGCGACTTCCATGGCATGTAGGCCTGGCGTCAAGGGTGAGAGCAGCGGCCGCGGCCTGCGGCCGGATCATTGCTCCCCTTTGTCCCAAGGCGAGGGAGATCGACATGCTGCTCGACAGGACTTCACAAACCATCGCCCATTTCATCGGCTATTTCG
The DNA here is from genome assembly GCA_966243085.1 of uncultured Shinella sp. GTDB lineage: Bacteria > Pseudomonadota > Alphaproteobacteria > Rhizobiales > Rhizobiaceae > Shinella. Next base: position 30,181 of record CBIMFD010000006.1, on the reverse strand, counting down.
ACATGGTGATCGAGGAGGCGCGGTTGCGCATCCGCCAGACCGAAGGCGCGGTCGCCGTCGAAAACGACAAGACCGTGGCGGAATTCGAGGCGCTTGCGCCCGGTTTCGCCTCGGACTTCGACCTCAAGGGATATATTCCCGACGTGCCCTACAGGGGCGTTTCCTACGAATTCTACGGCAGCAGCCATTTTCACGGCTCCCATATGAGCCTCAGCTTCAAGTGGCAGCCGCTGGAGCTTGCCGATCTCGACCTGCCCAGCCTTCGCCTGCCGTTTCCGGCCGTCGAAGTGCCGACACCGGAGCTTTTCATCTTCGTAGGCCCGGGCTCGGCGCATACGCACATGATCCAGGTCAACCTGCTTTTCGACAACGACTACGTCAACATGACCGGCGAACCGCATTCGCTGGTGAGCACGGCCTTCGTGCACGAGCGCATGCTCGAATATGTCGACGAAGCGTCCGCCTATACCGACCGGACCACCTTCCTGCGGACTGACAGCTACGAGACCTTCGGCAAGATGGCGAGCTTCCTCGATACGCTGGAAGACGATCTTGCGAAGGACGACCGTCCGCCGATCCACGAGGGCGCCGACAGCGAGTTCGTCGCAACCGGTGCGGACGCCGCCGGCATTCATGTCAACGGCGAACTGCGTGAGGCGATCCCTTCGCTCGAGGACTTCCTGCCCGATCGTGGCTTGGCCGAGCCGCCGGAAGACCCCGCCGAGGAGGAAGAAGAGGAACAGCGCACCGAAACAGCTCCTCCGGCCGACAGCCTCGTCATCGATGCCGGTGCGAACGTCGTCGCCAACATCGCCGCCGTCACCAATGTCGGCATCGTCACCCCGGTCATGAGTGCGATGGGCAATTATCATCAGATCGACGTGATCGCCCAAGCCACGATCTACAGCGACGCCGACGATGATGGTCGCGAGGGCAGCGGTGATTTCCACGACGCGGCGGGAGACCATGGCGGCTCGACCACGCAGGCGTTCAACATCGCCTCCTTCCAGGAGATGATCTTCGATGCCGGCGGCGACGAGGCCGGCGACGGCGGAGCACCGGTCTTTCCGACCGACTGGATCGTCAGCCGGATCGACGGCGACGTCTGCTTCATGGAATGGATCGAGCAGTACAACTTCATCACCGACAACGACCAACTGGTGGTCACGTCGACGGGCAGCGACGTCTCCATCCTGACCGGCGGCAACACCGCGATCAACGCGTCGACCTTCTTCGGCATGAGCATGTATTACGATCTCGTGATCATCGGCGGCGATGTCTACGACATGAACGTCATCAACCAACTCGCCGTCCTTTACGACAACGACTGGCTGGTGCGCGAAGGAGAGACCCCGAGCCAGACGACCTTCGACGCCGGCGGCAACCTTCTCTGGAACCAGGCCTCGATCACCAATGTCGGCGCGGGCGACCGCTTCGAGGTGATGCCGGACTACATGCAGAACGTCGTCCAGGCCATCGACGACCGCGATGTCGATATGCCGAAGGGCCTTGCGACCGACAGCCTGTTCGAGGGTCAGGAAACGCTGAGCGTGCTCTACATCACCGGCAACTTCTACAAGCTGAACTATGTCAACCAGGTGAGCGTCCTCGGCGATGCCGATCACGTCAGTCAGGTGGCGGCGGACTATCTGGCCGAGAACGGCGAAGCGGACGTCACGATCCGGACCGGCAACAATGCGGTCGTCAACATAGCCGAGATCGTCGACTACGACGCTTTCGGCTCCACCACCTACCTGGGCGGCGGCCTCTACACGGATGCCATCCTCATCCAGGGCGGGCTGGTCGAGGAGGACGACACGCAGCCCCAGCCGGTCGAAACGCGCCTCGCCAACGAGGTGATCGCCTTCCTCGACGACGCCGGCAACGACAACCCGGATGCGGCTGACGGCGCCATCACGTCCGGCCATGACTATTCATGGAACACCGCCATGCCGTCCGATGCGATGCAGACGGTGATTGCCTGAATCGGGGAGGGGCCCATGAACTTTATTCCGCAGAACACCCGCCGGCTCGGCGTGCATACGTCGCTTTCGGTCGATATCGGCAAGAAGGGCAGCCGCCGTTCCGACGTCGATCCCGAGAGCGAGAACAGGGTCACCGAACTGTGCATCGCGGCGATAGACGAAGCCGTCGCGGCGCTGACGAAGATGGCGAGGGACGGCTCGGAGCCCGCCGCCGCACCGCAGGTTCAGGAGCCACCGGCGGAAAAGCCGGTGTCCGTGCGGCGGGACGCGCTGGAAGCCGCCAACAGGCGGATGGCCGAAAAGTCCGCCCAGCCGCTCCCCGCTCCCCGGCAGAAGCCGGTGTCGAAGCGCAAGGCGGAGGCAGGTCAGGTGGCCGTGCCGGACGAGAGCTTGCAGGAGCAGACCGAGCCGCAGGCGAGACTGCGCGAAGCGGAAGTGGAAAAGGCGGCGCCCGTCCAGCCGTTCGGCCGGACCATCGAGGGAGATACCGGCCCGGTCCGCGCAACGGAACGACGCCCTCAGGATGGCGGCGGCGGCGATGGCGGGGCCTCCTCCGGCAACGGCGGAGGCGGTGGTGGAGGCGGCGGCGGTGCGGGCTTTCACAAGCGCAGCGGCCCTGTCAATTTCGCTGCAAGCCTCGCCAAGGCCATGGCGGTCGTCCGCCACAACCTTTCGATCGTCATGGTCTTCACCGTGGCGATCAACGTCCTGCTCCTGGCCATTCCCCTCTATCTCTTCCAGATTTCCGACCGCGTCCTCACCAGCAGATCCATGGACACGCTGATCATGCTGACGGTCGTCGTCGTCGGCGCCGTCCTGCTACAGGCTTTCGCCGACAGCATCCGCCGCGTCATCCTCATGCGAACGGCGGTCGAACTGGAAGTACAGCTCGGCGCGCCTGTCCTCAGCGCGGCCGCACGCGCCTCGCTGCATGGCAGCGGCAAGGACTATCAGACGCTGCAGGATCTTCAGCAGCTCCGCAGCTTCCTGACCTCAGGCACGCTGATCGCCTTCCTGGATGCGCCGCTGATGCCGTTCTTCGTGCTGGTGGTCTACCTCGTCCATCCGCATCTCGGCATCATCATCATGACCTGCTGCGCCGTGCTGTTCTTTATCGCTTTCCTGAACCAGCGGTTCACGGCCCGGCACTATGCGGAGGCGACCGGCTTCCTCAGCCGCGCCAATCTCCAGCTCGATTCCATGTCGCGCAACTCGCAGATTATCAATGCGCTGGCGATGATCCCGGAAGCGGTGAAGATGTGGGGACATGACACGGCGGACTCGCTGAAGGCGCATGTCAGGGCGCAGGACCGCAACATCGTCTTCACGGGCTGCTCCAAGGCGTGCCGCATGCTGACGCAGATCACCCTGCTCGGCTGGGGCGCCCATCTTGCGCTGACCGGGCAGTTGACTGGCGGCATGGTGATCGCCGCCTCCATCATCTCGGGCCGTGCGCTGGCGCCGATCGAGGGCGCGATCGAGGGCTGGAACCAGTTCAACAAGTCGCGCGCCTCCTTTGGCCGCATCAAGCAGCTTCTGCTCTCCTCGCCGCTGAACTTCGCCCGCCTGCGCCTGCCGCAGCCGGAAGGCCGGCTCGACGTCGAGCGCATCCTGTTCGTCCCGCCGCCGCAGAAGCGCGTCATCCTCAACGGCCTTTCCTTCTCGCTGAAGAAGGGGGAGTCGCTCGCCGTCATCGGCAATTCCGGCTCCGGCAAGACGACGCTCGGGAAGATGCTCGTCGGCTCGATCATGCCGACCTCCGGCTCGGTGCGTCTCGACCTCATGGACCTGCGCAACTGGGACCAGCGGCAGTTCGGCGAGAGCATCGGCTACCTGCCGCAGGACGTGCAGCTCTTCCCCGGCACGATCAAGGCAAACATCGCCCGCATGCGCGACGACGTGGATGACCGCACGATCTTCGAGGCCGCGATGCTGGCCGACGTGCACGAACTGATCGCGAGCTTCCCGCAGGGCTACGAGACGATGGTGACGGCCGACGGTTCGCCGCTCTCCGGCGGCCAGAAGCAGCGCATCGCGCTCGCCCGCGCCTTCTTCGGCAATCCGAAATTCGTGGTGCTCGACGAGCCGAATTCCAATCTCGATCCTCCCGGCGAGGCGGCCCTCGCACGCGCCCTGCAACACGCCAAGCGGGCGGGCATCACCACGGTCACCATCACCCAGCGACCCTCCCTGCTGCAGGTCGTCGACAAGATCCTCGTTCTGAAGGAGGGCACGGTCGCGATGTTCGGAGAGCGGGTGAAGGTGCTGGAAGCATTGACGCGGGCCACGAACGGCCAGGGCGGTCCCAGCATCGAGGGCAAGTGAGATGGCCAAGGACAGAAAATTGCCGGCAACCCAGGAGCAGGCCGACTGGTATGTCGACGTGCCGCGATCGATCCGCTCGCATGTGCTCGTCGGCCTCACCGCGATCGGGGTGACGTTCGGCGGGTTCGGCGTCTGGGCCGGCACGGCGCCGCTCGCCTCGGCGATCATCACCTCGGGCAGCTTCGTGGCGACCGGCAACAACAAGATCATCCAGCATCTCGAAGGCGGCATCATCAAGGAGCTGCACGTCAACGAGGGCGACAAGGTTCGCGAAGGCGACATGCTCGTGACCCTCGACGACACGGCCGCGCTTTCCAACGAGCGTGCCTTGAAGCTGCGCTGGCTGCGCCTCGAGGCCGTCGTCGCACGGTTGCGGGCCGAGGCGCTCGGGAAAAAGCTCTTCGAGCTGCCCGAGCTCGTCCGCAAGGAGGCGAGCGACCCCGATGTCGTCGCCATCGCCGAGAGCCAGCACGTCATCTTCAACAGCCGCAAGGTCAAGCTGGAAGAACAGTTGAACCTGATCGAGAAGAACATCCGCTCGCTGGAATATCGCTCGAAGGGCTATCGCGGCCAGATGGCGGCGCTGGAGCGCCAGGTCACGCTGCTGTCGGAAGAGCGCGATTCCAAGGAGAAGCTGGCAAAGATCGGCTATATGAAGCGGACGGACTACCTCGCCGTCGAGCGAGCCATCGCCGACGCCATGGGCGACATCTCGCGCATCCAGGGCGAGGTGAACGAGAGCGACGCGCAGATCGACCGCTACAAGCAGGAAGCCGTCATCGCCGTCAACACGCTCAAGCAATCGGCGCTCGACGCGCTGGAAACGGCCGAGTCCGATCTCGATGGCGTGCGCGAGCAGATGCGCGAGGCATCCGAAGTGCTGGAGCGTACGGTCATCCGCTCACCCGTCACGGGGACGGTGGTGCGCTCCTATTACCATACGGCCGGCGGCGTCATCACGACCGGCAAGCCGATCATGGAGATCCTGCCGGCCGGCGTTCCGCTGATCATCGAGGCGCAGGTGCTGCGCACCTCCATCGATCAGGTGCACGAGGGCGAGAAGGCGACCGTCCGCCTTTCGGCGCTGAACAGCCGCACGACACCCGTGCTGGAAGGAAAGGTGATCTATGTCTCGGCCGATTCCGTCGAGGAAGGCCCCGTGACCTCGCCCAAGGACGTCTACATCGTGCGCGTGCGCGTGGCCGAAAAGGAAATCAAGCGCGTGACCGGTTTCCACCCCGTGCCCGGCATGCCGGCCGACGTCCTGATCCAGACATCGGAGCGCACGTTTTTCCAGTATATTACCAAGCCGATTGCCGATAGCATGTCGAGGGCGTTCAAGGAGCGGTAACCGTTGGTCGGGAGATGGCCATGGGCAATATGCCTGATGTTCTCCTTCAGGTGGGCAGACTCAACTATGTCTGGACGAATACCGAGAGCCTGCTGATCTACGTGATCGCCCACCAGCTCGGCGTCGACAAGGAAACCGCCGTCGTGATCTTCCTGACGCTGAACACGACGCGGGCGCGCATCGACCTCGTCGAGCGCCTTGCCAAGCGCGGTACGACGACGCCGGCCGACCGCGATTTCATCCTCGGCGCCATGAGCCGGTTGAAGCGGGTCAGCAAGCTCCGCAACAAGTACAACCACAGCATCTACGCCTTCGACGAGAAAGGCGACATCGCGAGCACCCAACTCATGCGGCTGGTCGAGACGGAGCATTCCATCCTCTACGGCAAGGTCGAGCAGATGGACCAGCGGGAGTTGCGCCAGCTCGAAAGGGGTATTTCCGAGATCGCCGACATCAGCAAGGCGCTGTGGACCTTCATCCATGCGAGCCCCTTCCTGAAAGATGCCCTGTAAGCCCGTGGGGTTAGCCCTATTTGATTGGGCCGATGACCCCTTCGATCCATGTCGGCGTCCCTGGAAAGCCTCTACTATGAGGCGAGGTCAGTCGATGGGGTGGGTGTCATGCAGGTCAAATGCATCGAGACGATGGAGGACTTCGTCGCGTTGAAGGACAATTGGGAGGCGGTGTTCCTGGCTGATCCCCACGCGCAGCATTTCCTCTCCCATGGCTGGCTCCGGCGCTTTCTTTCCCGCAAGACGCGATGGTTCATCCTCGCCCTGAAGGAAAAGGACCCCGCAGCGCCCTTCGTCGCCTTCTTTCCGCTGCGCCTCCAGACCCGGCAGGACAAGGACGGCCTGTTCTATGACGAGATCGTCATGGCCGGCAACTATGCCGCGGACTATACCGGTTTTCTCTGTCTGCCGGAATACGAGCGGTATGCCGTTGCAGGGTTCTGCAAGGCCCTGAAACAGCGGGTGTGGAAGGAGATCAAGTTCGACTATTTCGACGGGCCGCCGGAACGGCGCGAGGCGATGATCCGCGCCCTGCAGGGCCCGCGGGTGATGTTCCGCCGGAGGACCCCGCTCAACGAGCAGAAAATCAACGCGACCATCTGCCCGCAGGTCCACCTGCCGGAGAGCTGGGACGCCTATCTGGAACGGCACATGAGCAGCCAGACGCGGCAGAAGCTGCGCCGGTTCCTGCGCAAGGTGGAGGGCGGCGACGAATTCCGCATCACCCATGCCGATGCCGCGACCATCGACCGCGACCTCACCATCCTCTTCGATTTCTGGCGGACCCGCTGGTCGCCGGTCAAGGGGGCGGAAAGGACGGAAGAGTTGATCCGCAGCACCCGCCAGATGCTCATGGATTGTTTCGAGGAAGGCGATCTCGACGTGCCGGTGTTCTGGCATGGCGAGCGGCCGCTGGCCGCGCTCGCCAACATCGTCGATGCCGGCAAGAAGGCGATCCGCTTCTACATTACCGGTCGTGACGAGACGTGGACCACGCCGTCGCCGGGGCTGATCCTCCACGGCTATTGCATCCGCCGGGCGATCGCGGACGGCTTCCGCCTCTACGATTTCCTGCGCGGCAACGAGCCCTACAAATACATGTTCGGCGTCGAGGAACACCGGATAAGCTGCGTCGAGTTCAAGACGCGCGACGGCAAGAATCTCGGCGGCAAGCTCAATCCGGACAGCATCGATTTCGTCTACCGGCAGGCGCTCGGTTTCAACCGCCGCGGCAAGCGGGCTGATGCCGAACGCGCGTTCCGCCAGGTGGTGGACGCGGCCCCCGAACATCTCGGCGCGGAATTCGGCCTCGCCAATCTTCAGTTCCTGCGCGGCAACCTGGCCGAAGCCGAGGAAGCCTTCCGCGCGCTCCTGCCACGCACGCCGGATCCGAGGCCGGTCCTGATGCGTCTCGCCGATGTCTGTCTTGCCCGCTCCGCCTATCGGCGAGCGATCGAGGTCCTGCGCGACGTACTTGATCGTGAGCCGCACAAGGGCGAGGCGCTGTACAAGCTCGGCGTTGCCTCGCTCGCGCTCGGCGAGCGCGACGGGGCGAGGCAGGCCTGGTCCCTGCTCGCCGAACACGGCGCCTCCGCCGAGACGAAGACGGATTATGTGGAGAAGGCAAGGCGCGCGCTCAATCGCCTGCCCGTGGCAAGACGGTCGAACCGCGGCATCCTGGTCAACCCGCCCCCTGTGGCGCCCATCGCCAGCATTGATGTGCAGACGCTCCTCATGATGAACCGGCGCAAGACCAGCGCCGCATTCCTCAACTGAAGGTGACCGCGCCCCTCATTCCTGTCTTTCGGGGGATGCGACACGGGCCAGCCAGCGCCGCACCACCGTCTCTTCATCGGCCGACAGGCCGTTCACGATGTCCTGCTCGACGGCCCGGACATGCTCCCCGCATTGCGCCAGGAGGTGCTTGCCCTTGCCGGTGAGCTCGATGTGCTGGATGCGTCCATGGACCGGGTGAGGACGGCGCGCGATCGCGCCGCCCCGCTCGAGGTTCGACACGATCACGCTTACCGTCTGCGGCGTGAGCAGCGCGAGCCGGGCAAGGTCGGCGTTGGAGAGACCCGGATAATTGGCGAGCATCGTCAGCACGGCGAATTGCGGCTGCGTGACGTCGAGGTCCGCCATGGCGCGCTCCAGCCTGACGCGAAAGGCGCCGGCGGCCTGCCGCAGCAGGTAGCCGAGGTGCCCGTGCTCGCCGCGCTTGCCTTCGCCGGGGCCGGGGATTGGATGGCGGTCAACTGTCTTGCGCATGATGTAAGAGCTCTTATATGATATTCGAGTTCTGATATTATCGCGATGCAGGAGAAAAACCATGGGCAAGAGGATCTTTCTCGCAGGCGCCACGAGCGCGATCGGCCAGCGCCTCACGCCCCTGCTGCTACAGGCCGGCCACCACGTCACCGGGACAACCCGCTCCCCGGCGAGGGCGGAGGCGCTGGCCCGAAGCGGCATCGAGCCCGTGGTCGTCGATGTCTTCGATGCGGACGCGCTGCACCGCGCGGTGGCGGCGGCCCGGCCGGAGGTCGTCATCCACCAGCTCACCGCCCTGCCGCCCGGTCTCGACCCCGCGCTGATGGAGGCGGCGTTGAAGGCCAATGCGCGCGTGCGGGAAGAGGGCACGCGCAACCTTGTCCGCGCCGCCTTGGCCGCCGGCGTTCGCCGGCTGATCGCCCAGAGCCTTGCCTGGGTCTATGCCCCGGGCCCGCAGCCCTTCACCGAGGCATCGCCGCTTTACACTGGCCCCATCGACGCGCTCGACGTTACGAAGCGCGGCGTCGTCGCGCTGGAGGAAAGCGTTCTGAATGCCGCGCCGATCGAAGGGCTCATCCTGCGCTACGGGCGGATCTACGGGCCGGGCACCGGCTTTGCGGCGCCTCCCGCCGCCCTGCCGCTCCACGTCGACGCGGCCGCCTATGCCGCATTCCTCGCGATCGACCGCGGCCGGCCGGGTGCCTTCAACATCGTCGAGCCGAACGACGCGGTCGCGACGGAAAAGGCCATTACGGAACTTGGCTGGAGCCCGGAATTCCGCCTGACGGAAAACCTGTCGGCGTAAGCAGAAGGCCGCGATCGTCTCTTCTTTCCACTAAACTTCCTGTCGATAATTGCCGAGCTTTTCAATGAGAAAGCCACGATCCGATAGCGCGCGGAATCGCGTTTTCGGCGGGCGTCTCCAATTTTCTTGCGAAGACTGTTGCGCTTAGTTGGATACTAATATACTACTTCTGTCGATCAAACGGAGGTGCTGATCGGTGGGCAGGAACGGGCGTCATATCGTTGTGCGGGCGGGGAGGGCTCTGTCGTGACCCAGGTCCGCAAGAAGCGCTCGCTCGCCGGCGTCACGCCGATTTCCCATCAGCGCGCGGCGGCTCCGCGTGCGGCGACGCTCGTCTACAATGCGCTGCGCGACGACATCATCTCGCTCCGCCGCAAGCCGATGGACCTTCTGAACGAGAAGGAGCTGGAGGCCGAGTTCGGCGTCAGCCGGACGCCGATCCGCGAGGCGATGCTGCGGCTTTCGGACGAAGGCCTCGTCGACGTCTTCCCGCAGTCGGGCACCTTCGTCTCGCGCATCCCGCGCCATGCCCTCTACGAGGCGATCCTGGTGCGCAAGGCGCTGGAGGACACGACCGTTTCCATCGCCGTCGAGAAGATGACGCCGGCGGGCCTTCGCGCGCTCGAGCGCAACCTTGCCGATCTCGGCGCCTGCGTGCGGGATGACGACGTCGCCGCCTTCCATGTGCTCGACAACGATTTCCACAAGCTGATCAGCGATATTGCCGGCTTTCCGGGCATCTGGGCCCTCATCCAGCAGGTCAAGGTCCATTCGGATCGCTACCGCCTCCTCACCCTGCCGCAGGAGGGCCGCCTTGTCCGCGTCATCGAAGAGCATTCGGCCGTGATCGACTGCATGAAGGCTGGCGACAAGGCGGGCGCCACGGCCGCCATGGGCTTCCATCTCGGCAAGCTGCTCGGCGAGGTCGAGACGGCCGAGATCTGGGACCCGAACTATTTCATCGAGGATGCGAAATCTCCCGTGGCATCCGCCGAACAGAAGGAGAAGAACCAATGAAGATCGAGGTCCGTCACGCCTCCCATCCCGAAGCGGTCCGCGGCTACGACACGCAGACGCTGCGCCGGCACTTCCTGATCGAGACGGTGTTTGCCGCCGGCGAGATCCGGCTCACCTATTCCCACTACGATCGCATGGTCGTCGGCGGCGCGACGCCGCTCGGCGAGGCGCTTGCCCTCGGCGCGCCGAAGGAGATCGGCCAGGACAGCTTTCTGGCCGAGCGGGAGCTTGGCGTCCTGAATGTCGGCGGAGCCGGCCATGTCGCCGTCGACGGCACGCGCCATTCGCTCGCCAAGTACGACTGCCTCTATATCGGCAAGGGCGCGGGCGATGTCCGCTTTGAAAGCGTCGACGCCGGTGCGCCGGCCAAGTTCTACCTTGTGTCCACGCCGGCCCATCAGGCCCATCCGACGGTGCTGCTCACCCGCGACAAGGCGCGCCACCTGACGCCCGGCGAGGCGGCGACCGCCAACAAGCGCTCGATCTACCAGTTCATCCATCCCGAGGTCTGCCAGTCCTGCCAGCTCACCATGGGCTTCACCATGATCGAGGAGGGCAGCGTCTGGAACACCATGCCCGCCCACACGCACGACCGGCGCATGGAAGCCTACCTCTATTTCGACCTCGACGCCGACCAGCGCGTCTTCCACTTCATGGGCGAGCCGCAGGAGACGCGCCATATGCTGGTCGCCAACGAGCAGGCGGTCATCTCGCCGCCCTGGTCGATCCATTCGGGCGCCGGCACGAAGAACTACAGCTTCATCTGGGCGATGGGCGGCGACAACAAGAGCTTCACCGACATGGATCACATCGCGATCGCGGATCTGAGGTAGAACGATGGCCACTCCCTTCGATCTTTCCGGCCGCACCGCCATCGTCACCGGCGCCAATACCGGCATCGGCCAGGCGATCGCCGTGGCGCTTGCCGAGGCGGGCGCGTCGATTGCCGCGGTCGGCCGTTCCTCGATGGAGGAGACCGAGGCCCTGGTGTCGAAGGCGGGCAGCCGCTTTCACGCGATTGCGGCCGACCTTTCGACCATCGCTCCCGTCAAGGCCATCGTCTCCGAGACGCTTTCGACCTTCGGTCGCCTCGATATCCTCGTCAACAATGCGGGCATCATCCGCAGGGCCGATGCGATCGACTTCAGCGAAGAGGATTGGGACGCCGTCATCGACACCAATCTGAAGACCGCATTCTTCCTGTCGCAGGCGGCAGGCCGCCACATGCTCGAACAGGGCAGCGGCAAGATCATCAACATCGCCTCGCTGCTGTCCTTCCAGGGCGGCATCCGCATCCCGTCCTACACGGCCTCGAAGAGCGGCCTTGCCGGCATCACCAGGCTGCTCGCCTGCGAATGGGCGGGTAAGGGCGTCAACGTCAACGCCATCGCACCGGGCTACTTCGCCACCAACAACACGGCGGCCCTGCGGGAGGACCCCGACCGCAATGCGGCGATCCTCGCGCGCATTCCGGCCGGCCGCTGGGGAACGCCGGCCGAACTTGGAGGAACGGCCGTTTTCCTGGCGGCGGCCGCATCCGACTACGTCCACGGAACGGTAATCCCGGTGGATGGAGGCTGGCTCGCCCGCTAGCCGCAGCGTGATCCGCACGCATTGGAGGAGGAAATGCAGTATCAGTTCGATTTCGGGGCGCTCCTGCCCTATTGGCAGAGCTTCCTCTCGGGCGCGCTGACCACCATCGAAATCACCGCGTTCTCGGTGATCATCGGCATGGGAATCGGCATCGCTTGCGCGATTGCCCGCCGCTCCCAGGTCGCCGTTCTGCGCGCGGTCGTCGGCATCTATATCGAGGCCGTCCGCAACACGCCCTTCATCGTGCAGATATTCTTCATCTTCTTCGGCCTGTCGTCGGTCGGCATCCGCATGCCGATAGTCGCGGCCTCGGTCTTCGCGATGGTCATCAACGTGGGCGCGTATACGGCCGAGATCGTGCGCGCCGGCATGGACTCGATCCATCCGAGCCAGATCGAGGCGGCCCAGGCGCTCGGCCTCTCGAAGTTCCAGATCTACCGCGACATCATCATGCTGCCGGCCATCGAGCGGGTCTATCCCTCGCTCTCCAGCCAGTTCATCCTGATGATGCTGGCGACCTCGATCTGCTCGCAGATCTCCGCCGAGGAGCTGACGGGCGTCGCCAACAACATCCAGTCGAACACCTTCCGTTCGCTCGAAACCTACTTCGTCGTCGCGCTGCTCTATGTCGCGATCACCTATCTGATGCGCGCCGCCTTCTTCGGGCTCGGCCTCATCGCATTCCCGCGCCGTCGCCGGCTCGGGCTCGGCGTGTGAGGTCGCGATGTTCGGAGCCTTTTCCAGCAATCATCTGATCTACCTGCTCGACGGCCTCCTGTGGACGGTCATCCTGTCCGCGCTCGCCTTCCTGCTCGGCGGCGTCGCCGGCTTCTTCGTGATGCTCGCCCGCATCTCGCGCTTCCGCTGGCTGCGGCGCGTGGCGCTCGTCTATATCCAGATCGTGCAGGGCACGCCGCTGCTGATCCAGATGTTCATCCTGTATTTCGGCCTCGGCGTCTTCGGCATCTCGGTGCCGCCGCTCGCCGCCGCCGGCCTCGGCATGATGGTTTATACGAGCTCCTATCTCGGCGAGATCTGGCGCGGCGCCGTGGGGTCCATTGCCAAGACGCAATTCGAGGCGGCCGAATGCCTCGGCCTGACGCGCTGGCAGGCCTTGCAGGACGTCATCCTGCCCCAGGCGCTGAAGATTGCCACGCCCCCGACGGTCGGCTTCCTCGTGCAACTCGTCAAGAACACCTCGCTCGCCTCCGTCGTCGGCTTCCTGGAGCTGACGCGCGCGGCCCAGGTCATCAACAACTCGCTGTTCCAGCCCTTCCTGGTCTTCGGCATCGCAGCCGTCCTGTACTTCTGCGTCTGCTACCCGCTGTCGGCATGGAGCCGCTCGCTCGAGAGGAAACTCAATGTCGGTCGCCGTTAAACTCACCAATGTCGTCAAGCGCTTCGGCGAGCTGGAAGTGCTGAAGGGCGTGTCCTTCGAGATCAATGCCGGCGAGGTCGTCGCGCTCATCGGCCAGTCGGGTTCGGGCAAGTCGACGGCGCTGCGCTGCATCAACCAGCTCGAGACAATCCAGGGCGGCTCCATCGAGGTCTGCGGCCACCGCGTCGAGGATCCGAAGCTCGACGTGCGGGCGCTGCGCCGCGACATCGGCATGGTGTTCCAGAGCTACAACCTCTTCCCGCACATGACGGTGGCGCAGAACATCATGCTGGCGCTGCGCCGCGTGAAGGGCATGCGCAAGGACGAAGCTTACGAGATCGCCAAGCCCGTGCTCGCCAAGGTCGGCCTTTCGGAAAAGATCGACAGCTATCCCGAGCAGCTTTCCGGCGGCCAGCAGCAGCGCGTGGCCATCGCCCGCTCGCTCGCCATGCAGCCGAAGGTGATGCTGTTCGACGAGGTGACGTCCGCGCTCGACCCGAAGCTGACGGGCGAGGTGCTGCGCGTGATGGAGGACCTTGCCCGCGGCGGCATGACGATGATCGTCGTCACCCACGAGATGGGCTTTGCCAAGCGGGCCGCCAACCGCGTCATCTACATGCATACCGGCAAGGTCTGGGAGACGGGAGGGGCAGACATCCTTTCCAATCCGCAGACGCCGGAACTGAAGGAGTTCATGGCCGAGGAGCTTTGAATTCAAGGAGGAGGACCTGCGCTTTCGCGCAGGGTCGGATCAACGAGAGAGGAGACTCACATGCCGACGAAAATGATCTCGAAACTGGCCATCCTGGCCGGCGCGGGCCTTCTGGCCTTCGCCTCGGCTGCCAATGCCGATGTGCTGGACAACATCAAGAAGGCCGGAAAGGTCCGCATCGCCGTGGCGATGGGCATTCCGGAATATTCCTTCGTGGACGAGAACCTGCAGCCGACCGGCTCGGACGTCGAGACCGCCAAGCTGATCGCCAAGGATCTCGGCGTCGAGCTGGAACTGGTGGAGATCACCAATGCCGCCCGCGTTCCCTCGGTCCAGACGGGCAAGGCCGACATGGTCGTGTCCTCGCTCGGCATCACCGACGAGCGCAAGAAGGCGATCGACTATTCGGTTCCCTATGCGACGCTGGCGCTCGTCGTCGCTGCTCCGGCCGACGTCGCGATCAAGGACTATGCCGACCTTGCGGGCAAGCGGATCGCCGTGACGCGCGCGACGACCAACGACCAGGACATCACCGCCAACGCCCCCGACGCGGATATCGTCCGCTTCGAGGATGACGCGACGCTGATCACGGCGGTCGTCTCCGGCCAGGTCAACATCCTGTCCAGCCAGTCGGCGGTCATCAACGGAATCAACAAGAAGATGGCTAGCAACCCGCTGGAGACGAAGTTCATCCAGAAGGAAACCGTTCTCGGCATCGGCATTCCGAAGGGTGAGACGGCGCTGAAGGGCTGGCTCGATGAGTGGGTCAAGACCAATTTCGACAACAAGGTGCTGCGCGACATCTATCGCAAGTTCCACAATGCCGAATTGCCCGACGATCTGACCTCGCGTCAGTAATCGCTAAGGACGCCGGGGCCGAGCCCCGGCGTTTCTCGTTTGGGGCCGTGTGGGTCTTCGCCACACGATTGTCCACGGCAATCACACCCTCACCAGCCGTTCCGTCGCGAAAATTGGGAACCGTGCGATCCTCGGCGGAACCAGCCTCCCGTCCAGGGGTTATTCGCTCGTTGAAACACGGAGGCTACAATGAAGAAGATGATACTCATTGCCTGTGCCGGCCTGTCG
Source organism: uncultured Shinella sp. (assembly GCA_966243085.1). Lineage (GTDB taxonomy): Bacteria > Pseudomonadota > Alphaproteobacteria > Rhizobiales > Rhizobiaceae > Shinella. The sequence goes on along the minus strand of CBIMFD010000006.1, from coordinate 15,149 downwards.
CTCGCCGCCTGTACTGCAACGGAGCGAGGTGCCGGCATAGGCGCTGCGACCGGTGCGGTCGTCGGTGGGGTTGCGACCGGGAACGTCCGCGGTGCGGCTGTCGGTGCGGCGGTCGGCGGTGTGGCCGGCGCGCTGATCGGTAACGTCGAAGACCAGCCGGGCCGGTGCTATTATCGCGACCGTTATGGCCGCCGCTACATTGCCCGCTGCTGAAACCCGGGCCTCGCTGATCTGAACCCGGCATCTGCGCATACTCTCGCCGAGAGCATGCGCAGATGCCTGTTCGCGGAGGCACGACCCGGCGTCCGCCGCCGGCGAGAAGCAGGAAACGACCCTGCCTCTCGGATCCTCGGCGCGCGTTGCGACAACGAGGAGAAGTAGATGCAGCCCCAGCACGCAATCGAGCCCCCACGGAGCGCCGGCGGTTATCCCGGGCGCGACGTTGACTGCATTGCCGCCCTTCGCCCCTCCGTCGCGGATCTGGCGACGGCCCCCGACGAAGCGCTCCCCGCCATTTTCGCAGGCGGATCGCCCCCGGAATTCGTCGAGCTCGTCCGGCGGGCGGAAGAAGCGGGCTGGGAACCCGCCGAAGCGGATGCCGCGATCCGGCAGCTCGTTCGGGAGCAGGAAGGGGCACGGGGGACGATCTTCGATTGATGTGGGGGAACCAAATCCCGTGCGGCTGGTTGGCTCTGTCATGAAATCGACGGACACCAGAGCCAAATCAGGCATGATGACCTATGTCGTGGCAATTCTTGCTGCGGCCCTCGTCATTGCAGGCCTCTACTTCCTGTTCCTGACGCCGGGGCAGCCGGACGGCGGCGGAATGCCGAATGCGGGCGACGAGGTGGGCGAGAGGGAATGACGATGAAGGACGACGAGACGCCCACCGGCCTTTCCCCTTCCGCGGACCCGCCGACCCAAAAGAGGCGCAAGGTCCGGGCGGGCCGGAGCGCCTTGGTGCTGATTGCCGTCGTCGCGCTCGCCGCCTTCCTTCTCTACATTTTCATCGTGCTTTACGGGATATTCACCAGCCAGTAGTCCCACGCGCGTCGAGTTCCGCCTTAACCCCCGGTCTGGGAGTGCGGGGCAGCGACGGGCTTCGACTCCGGAGAACCGCGGAAGCGCAGGAAGATCGACAGGACCACGAGGACGGCCGTCGACAGGAATTCCGACTGCCAGTTCTGGAAGGACTCGAACCAGAATTTTGCGCTCAAGGCGTGCTGCCAGACCGTTGGTACCGGCTGATTGTGGTTGAGCGCTTCGGTCGCTTCGGCAATGGCGCTGTTGTGCAGGTGAAGGGCAAAGCTCAGGAGGAAGAGAATGAAGAGCGCGATCCCCAGCGAATAGGAGTAGAGCAGGCGGGACAATCCTCCAAGCCGCACAGGAAGCGGCGCATCCGGATCGTCCGCGTGGATCGCGGGGTCCTCGTCCTGCGCGGCGCTTTCGTCGGGATCCTTCGATTCCGATGATCCCCGCTGGAAGAGAAAAGCCGTCAGCGCCACATAGGCAGACATCTGCAGGAACTCGCTCTCCCAGTTCTCGAAGAGGGCGGAGAGGAAATGTCCGCTCGCCATATAGGCGAGCAGGGTCATGGCGGGGTGCTGGTGCTGCAGCAGTTCTTCATTATAGACCGATAGCCCCGTCATCACCATTCCGATCAGCGTCGCCAGGGTCGCGACCGTCAAAACGATGGTCAGGCTGCTGTCTCTCAACTGCTTCACCGGGTCTCTCCTCGCACAGTTATCACTACCGTTCAGGAACCTTTTTGCGAGAGCTAAGTTCCTTGCGGCTTCTGCTGCGCTGTGCGGAAATGGAGGCTCCGCCTAGCCGGGCGGATCGGCGGCCAGAAAGGCTTCGGTCGTCATCAGATCGGCCTGTGCCGAGAATCTGTGGCCCAGTAGCGTCAGGGAGGCGTCGTGCGTTTCGTCGGCCCCGCTGCACACCGCGTCCTTCAGCACGATCACGCGATAGCCGAGGTCGATGCCGCCGAGCGCGGTGGCGAGAACGCAGACATCCGTTTCCCCGCCCGTGACGACCAGCGTCTCCACCCTCTGCCGCGACAGCGCGGCATGCAGGCGGCCATCCACCCATGGCGAGTAGGTCCGCTTGTCGAAGACCGATGCCGGCGGGCAATACCGCGCAAGAGAGGGTACGAGCCGCATGAGGTCCGGCGGCAGATGTTCCTGCGTCATCATCCACCATTTCTCATAGTAGGCGCGCCACATGCCGCCGGCCTCGGCGGGGCTGGCGGGAGGGCAGAACCGGGTGAAGATCGTGCGTGCGCTGAACCTTGCCGAAAGATCGACGATCTGCGGTGAAACGACTGCCATCCAGGAGACCATCCAGGGGGTCTCCTCCGCGAACATTCGTTGCATGTCGACACAGATATGCCGCCAGTTCCCGATCATGAGGTTTCATCCGATAGCGATATGCGCGTCCCCAACAACCTCCCTTCTGCGCCTTTGTTCCTCGGCGGCGCGGTGCGGCGGGCGGAACAAAACAGCCTGCTCATCTGTTCCAGGGCCAGCATAGAAGGAGAAATGACTTGGAAAGCCATCGTTCTTCCCCGGCGGTTCAGTCCCTCAAGCAGGAACAGAGAAAGCGGCCGCGAAAAGACACCCTCGACGAGGGTCTCAAGGAAACGTTTCCGGGATCGGACCCGGTTTCCGTGACGTCCACGTCGATCCCGGCCGGCCGCACCGATCCGGAAGAGGCAAAGAAGGTCCGCGACGAGGACGTCTGACGCCGATAACGCCGTTCGTCCCCGGTCCGCCGGATGCCGAGCCGGGGGCATGCCTTGCCCAAATGGAGTTTCCCAAATGAAATCCAGGATCACGGTCCTCGTCGTGGAGGACGACCCGATCGTTCGTTTCGATACCGTCGACATGCTGGAGCAGGCCGGCATGGAGGCCCTGGAAGCGGCGAACGCCGCCGAAGCGCTGCTCATGCTAAAGCTTCGGCCGGACGTTTCCGTCCTCTTCACCGACATCAACATGGCCGGCGATATCGATGGCCTCGGGCTTGCCCGTGTGGTTCGCCACCACCGGCCGGATATGCGCATCGTGGTGACGTCCGGTCACGTCCATCTGCGCGATACGGATTTGCCCACGGCCTCCTCGTTCGTGCCGAAGCCGTATCTCCCCGAAACGCTCCTGCAGGCTTTCGCAACGAATCCGCCCGCCGGGCGCGCCTTCTCCCCGCAGTAGGACGTCCGCCCGGCGTGCAAGGCGGGGAACAATCGTCCGCCGCCCTGACTTGTTCGTCGGAAGGCCGCGAGCCGACCCGGGAGAGCGATCATGACAGACATTCGCAGGCACGGTTTCGAGAGCGACGCGCAGTGGCGCGAATATCTTGAGGAAATCGAGGACGTGGAAGCCAGTTCGGCGGAGAACCGCATTCGCAGCGACCTCGCAGTCCTTCGCGCCGAACTGGCCGCATTGCGGCAGCGCATGCGCGCAAGGGAACAGCGGGGCAGGGCGAGGGCACGGTGGCAGCGCATGGCGGGCGCGGCCGTCCTTCTCCTGCTCTTCACGCTCGCCCGCCGGTGAGCGATACCGCAGTATGGCGGTAGTCTTTCGCCGCGGCGGATGTCTGCGGAAGAAAACTTTGCAAGCCCCCAAGTCATTGCACGCGGGCATGCGATAATCTGAATCTTTCATGAAGACGACACGCAAGCCCCTTGACTCCGATCAAGGGGTATTGAGACATATCGTTGTCAGACATCTTACATAAATGGGGATCCAAGCTGACGGATCACAAGGAGGACCATATGAAAAAGCTCTTCATGCGATTGGCCGTCGGGGCCGCTTTCGTCGCTGCCGCCGTCTCGGCCCATGCCGGCCAGACGCTGGACCGTGTGATGGAAAAGAAGGCGATGGTCGTCGCCACGAACAGCGGCTGGCCACCCCAGAGTTTCCTCGACGATAACAATGAGATGGTCGGCTTCGACATCGACGTCTCGCGCGAGATCGCCAAGCGCCTCGGCGTCGAGGTCAGCTTCGAGACGCCCGACTGGGCGACGCTGACGGGCGGCCGCTGGCAGGGCCGTTACGACCTCGGCGTCGGTTCGGTGACACCGACCAAGGCGCGCGCGCAGGTCATCGACTTCGTCGGCATCTACTACTACAGCCCCTATGTCTACGTGGTCCACAAGGACAGCGACGCCAAGACCGTCACCGACCTCAACGGCAAGGTGATCGGCGTCGAGACGGCGACGACTTCGGAAGACTTCATCAACCGCCGTCTTGAGATCGACGCACCCGGCCTGCCGCCGATCGAATACAAGCTGGAGCCCGGCGAGGTGCGCACCTTCGCCGATTCCATGCTGCCCTTCGACGACCTGCGCCTCGGCAACGGCGTGCGCCTCGACGCGGTCATCGCGCCGGAGCAGACGGCGATGAACGCCATCAAGAACGGCTACCCGGTCAAGGTCATCGAGGGCGAATATGCCTTCCGCGAGCCGCTCGTCGTCATCGCCGAGAAGGGCGATGACGAATGGACCGCCAAGGTCGGCGGCATCATCGATGAGATGAAGAAGGACGGCACGCTCGCGACGCTGACCACCAAGTGGTACGGCAAGGACTACAGCGCCGACTGAGGCTGCTGGAACTTTCGGCGCGGGCATTCGTGTCCGCGCCCCATGCCTGAGGGGGGAGTGCGACATGGCCTATCCGGATACCTATTACAAACGCACCATGGCGGACCAGACGGCGCGGCCCGCGCTTTCGGGCGCGGTGGAATGCGACGTGGCGATCGTCGGCGGCGGCCTCGCCGGCCTTTCGGCGGCCCTGCAGCTTGCCCGCGCCGGCAGGAACGTCACGGTGCTGGAAGCCGAAAACGTCGGTTTCGGCGCCTCGGGCCGCAACGGCGGCTTCGTCAGCCCCGGCTATGCGACGGGCAGCGAGGAGATCGCCCGCATCGCCGGCAAGGAGAAGGCGCGCCAGCTTCACCTTCTCTCCGTCGAGGGCGTGGATTTCGTCCGCGACAACATCCGCACGCTCGACATTGCCGATGCGAAGCCCGTGCCGGGCATCATGGGCGTGCTGCGCTACGACGATGGCGCAAGCCTCAAGGCCCATGCGCAGGACATCCAGCGGGAATACGGTTACGAACTCGAATACATGGACCGGGACGCGGTCCGCGCGGTGCTGAAGTCGGAGCGTTATTTTCAGGCGCTGCGCAATCCCAATGCCTTCCACATGCATCCGCTCAACTATCTGCGCGGCATCGCGCGCGAGATCGAACGGCTCGGCGGGCGCATCTGCGAGCAGTCGCCGGTTACGGCCACCGATCTTGCGGGCGCGGAAAAGCGTCTGAAGACGGCGGGCGGTGAGGTGAGGGCGCGCGACGTCCTCTTCACGACGGGCGGCTATACCGGCCCGCTGAACGGCCGGCTGAAGCGCTCCTTCCTGCCCATCGCCACCTATGTCATGGTCAGCGAGGAGGCCCCCGAGCTGATCGCCTCGGCCATCGCCACGACCGATGCCATCGGCGACAACCGCCGGGCGGGCGACTACTACCGGGTAATCGACGACGGTCGCCGCCTCCTCTGGGGCGGACGTATCACCACCCATGCCGCCTCGACCGCGGGCCTCGTCAAGGAACTGCGCGCGGAGATGGTCGGCACCTATCCGCAGCTTGCCGGCCTCAGGACGGAGCTCGCCTGGTCGGGCCTCATGTCCTATGCCCGTCACCTGATGCCCCAGATCGGACGGATGAGCCCGGGCGTCTGGTATTGCACCGCCTTCGGCGGCCACGGCCTCAACACGACGGCGATCGGCGGCAAGGTCATCGCGGAGGGCATTCTCGGGGCAAGCGAGCGCTACCGGCTCTACGAGCCCTTCGGCCTCGTCTGGGCGGGCGGTGTCGCGGGTCTGGCGGTTGCCCAACTCACCTATTGGAAGCTCCAGGCGCAGGACTGGTGGCGCGAACGCGCGGCGTAAGAAGGAAGGGCGGAACATGATCGGTCGTCTGATACTCAACTATCCCGAAGCCTCGCGCAGGGCAGGGGCCCTGGTGGTCCTCGCCCTCGTGGTGGCGGGGCTCTATTCCATGGGCATCAGCGCGGCCTGGATCGGTCATCTCCTGCCGGCCTCGGCCACCTGGCTCGGCGAGAACCCGGCGGCGGGCCGGCTGGTTTCCGCCCTCCTGATCGCGCTCATCCTCGCCGCCAACTGGAAGGCATTGCGCCAGCTCTCGCGACGCCAGCAGGTCGTCGCGGTCTGGGTCGAGCTGTTCGTGCTCCTGATGCTGTTCTTCTACTCCTTCGATCTCTCCTTCGCCTTCATCGCCAAGAAGGTCGGCTTCCTCATCACGCAGGGCGTGACGACGACGCTCTACATCTCCGCCATCTCCATCGTCATCGCCACGGTGATCGCGCTTGCCGGCGCCATCGCGAAACTGTCGAACAATGGCGTCATCTACGGCCTTGCGACCTTCTACACCTCGCTCTTCCGCGGCCTGCCGTTGCTCATGCAGATCTACATCATCTATCTCGGCCTGCCGCAGGTCGGCTATGTGATCAGCGCCGTGCCGGCCGGCATTCTCGCGCTGTCGCTCTGCTACGGCGCCTATATGACCGAAATCTTCCGCGCCGGCATCCAGAGCATCAACCGCGGCCAGACGGAGGGCGCGACGGCGCTCGGCCTCAGCCCGGCCCAGACCATGGCGCTCGTCATCCTGCCGCAGGCGATGCGGGTGATCATCCCGCCGACCGGCAACCAGTTCATCGCCATGCTGAAGGATTCCTCGCTCGTGTCGGTCGTCGGCGTCTGGGAGATCATGTATCTCGCCCGCACCCTGGGCCAGACGGAGTTCCGCCATATCGAGATGCTGATCACCGCCTCGATGATCTACTGGATCCTGTCGATCTGCCTGGAATACGCCCAGTCCCGCATCGAGGAACGCTTTGGTCGCTTCAATGCCCGCTGAGGTCTCCGCAATCGAGGGCGGATCGCCCTTCACGCCGTCGAACGGCCGGGGCGCGGTGCTCGTTCTTGCCGCCTTCGCCGTCTTCTCGGCGACGGATACCGTCGTGAAGATCATGACCGCGGCGATGCCGGCGCCGCAGGTGACCTTCCTCGTCACCGCCGCCGCGCTTGCCCTGCTGCTCTTCCATGCGTTCGGTACCGGCCGTCTGCACCGCCTCGTGCCGCGCCAGCCGTCGCTCGCCTTCTGGCGGGCGCTGCTGCTTGCGATCGACACGCTGCTGATCCACTACGCCTTCGCGCGGTTGCCGCTGGCGGACGCCTATCTCATCGCCTTTCTGACGCCGATCCTCGTTGCCGTCCTCGGCTTCGTCTTCCTGCGGGAGCGGCTTTCCGCCGTCGGCTGGGCGGGCGTGCTGGTGGGGTTCGCCGGTGTCGTGGTGGCGCTGAAGCCCGGCGTCGCGCCGCTCAATCTCGGCCATGCGGCCGCTTTCGGCTCGGCGGTCTTCTTCGCTCTTTCGCTCATCCTGCTGCGCCGCGCGAAGATGGCAGAGACGGACGAGGCGCTCGTCGCAAGCCTCCTCGTCGTGCTGACGCCGGTTGCCCTGGCCGTCGCGGCGGCCTCCGGCGGAATGGTTGTGCCGGGGCCAGCGGATCTTCTTCTTTCCGCCGCCGGCGGGGCGATGATGCTGGGCGGCCACGCGCTGCTGGTGCGGGCCTTCCGCGTCGGCGAGGCCTCGGTGGTCGCGCCGTTCCAGTACAGCCAGATCATCTGGGGATGCCTTTACGGCCTCGTCCTGTTCGCCGCGCCGGTGGAGATGCATACGCTCGCCGGTGCGGCGATCATCATCGTCTCGGGCTGGCTCGTCCTTAAGTAGGACGCATCAGAGCGGCTGCGGCACCTGCGGGAAACCGCCGACATGGGTGCAGGTGAGCGCGGCCCGATCCCGGCCGGCTGCCAGACAATCGGGAAGCGGCAGGCCGGCGATATGCGCGGCGAGGAAGCCGGCGATGAAACTGTCGCCTGCGCCGGTCGTATCGACGACCTCCACCGGCCTTACGCCCGCCTCGAAGCGCGCCTTGCCGTTGCTTGCCACCGATCCCCTGCCGCCGCGGGTGACGACGGAAAGCGGCACGCCGTCGCCTTCAAGGCGCTGCAGCAGGGCCTCTGAGGCTGCATCGTCGTCGCCCGCCGAGGCGAAGGCGATGGAAAGTCCCCCGGTGCCGAGATTGGCCGGGTCGGCATTGACGGAAATGTCCTGCGAGACGCTGACGCCCGCACCTGCAAGCGCCCGGCGCAAGGCACCGCCGTCGTCCATCCAGCCGATATGCACATGGTCCATGGTCATAAGGACGGCGATCTCGGCGGCATCGGGTCGGTAGCCGGCGCAGACGCCGAAATCCTCGTGGAGGAAGACCCGGTCGCCGGAAGGCAGCGTCTCGATATCCGTATAGGCCGTCACGCCGGGGCGCTCGCGCAGATGCGTGACGTCGACGCCGTTTTCCTCCATCAGCCGCCGCGTATGATGGCCCGCATCATCCGGCCCGACGGCGCCGAAATAAAACGCGGCATGCCCGAGAAGCGCAAGCTGCACCGCGACGTTCACGGCATTCCCGCCGACAAGCGCCTGCGAAACGGGAGGACGGAACCGGTCGATGCAATTGTCGCCGACGGCGGCGAAGCGGAAAGTCTTCATGCGGATCTCAGAAGGAGCGGCAAAGCCGCGAATGCGGATGGAGGGCATTCGCGGCTTCGCAGGATCATGCGTCAAGCAAGGGTTTCAGTAGGCGACGCGCTTGTAGTAGCGCCGCGTCGTCAGCGGGTGGTCGCGCATGACCTCGAGATGGGCGCTGATGCGCTCGAGCACGGTCGCCAGCAGCACGGGCGAGACGAGCGCCCGCACCTCCTGCGAAATGCCCGGCAGGTCGAAATCGGCGGTATCGAGCACGGTCAGCTTGTCGGTATAGTTCGGCGCGAAGTTCTCGATGCGGTCGGCTAGCGGCCGCAGGGCGTCCTCGCCCTTGAAGAGGACGACGCTGACGTTCTTTTCAACCAGTTCCAGCGTGCCGTGGAAGAAGTCCGAGGCATGCACGGGGCGGGTGCGGATCCACTGCATCTCTTCCAGGATGCACATGCCGTAGTAGAAGGCCTCCGGCCAGACGTTCCCCGCGCCGGTGACGATATGGTAGTCCGAGCCGGCCAGCACCTTCGCGAAGGCTTCCGCCTTCGGCTCATAGGCGCGCTTCACCTCCAGAAGGAGTTCCGGCATGCGGGCGAGCTCGGCGACGATCGCATCGTGGTTTGCGATCTCGCCGCGGTGCTTCATGATGGCGAGCGCGACGAAGAGAGACTGCAGGTAGAAGGATTCGCAGGACGTGTCGTCCTCGGCGAAGTTCACGAAGACATGGTCGCCGCCCTTGCCGAGCGGCGTTTCCGCGTGACCCACGAGCGTGAGGACGGTCGCGCCGATCTCCTTCAGCTTCGCAAGAAGCGCCACGCTCTCCTTCGTCGTGCCGGAGAGGGAGGGCATCACGACGATCGACTTCTCCGTCAGATGCGCCGAGCCGGTGATGACGAGTTCGGCGGGCATGTCGATGAAGGCGGGGAAGCGCGAGCGGCGCTGAAGGAGCTGCGCCGCCGGCTGCATCAGGATCGCCGCGCCGCCCGTGCCGAGAAAGAAGATGTTCTCCGCACCCCCCGCAAGGCAGGAGGCGATCACGGTTTCCAGACGTTTCTGCAGGCCGACGGCGCCCGACTGGATGCGAAGGAATCTCTGTTCGTCAAAATTCAGCATGTCCTGCCTCGATAGATGGATCATAGTTGTAAGACAACTGACATCTTGATGGAGCGCTGTCAAGCGGGCCTGTGGACGGTGCGCGCAATGTGAATGGCGGTGTGCGCGCGCTCCGGTTTTCCTGCGATCTGCTTGACCCTCCCGGATTTGTCAGACAAGAAGGGAAAACCAATCATCGAACGAGGCAGGCGGTGGAAGAACCCCTTCGCGATTCGCGCACGCTCGCCGTCCAGCTCAGGGACCGGATCGCCGATCTCATCCGGGACGAAGGACTGAAGCCCGGCGACAAGCTGCCGACCGAGGCGCAGCTTACCCAGCGGTTCCGAATTTCGCGTCCGGCGCTGCGCGAGGCGCTGAAGCTGCTCGAGCAGGACGATGTGATCTATGTCGAGCATGGCCGCGGCCGTTTCGTCTCGGCGCTTTCCGCCGTGCAGGTCGATCGGCCGATCACCGTCTTCGAGAGCGTGACCGACATGGCGCGGCACTACGGCTACCGCACCGTCAACAAGGTTCTTTCGATTTCGGAGGAAGCGCCCGACAGGCACGTCGCGGAATGCCTGCGGCTCGGCCCGGCCGAGCGCGTCATCCGCATCGAGCGCGTGCGCCTGCACGACGAGGAGCCGATCCTCTATTGCATCGACTACGTGCCGCGCAGCATCATCGCCGGCAAGGTTTATGACGTGGACTGGACCGGGTCTCTGATGGAACTGCTCGAGCGATATGGCACCCGGCCGCGCATGTCCGCGGCGAACGTCTCCGCCGTGATGCTTCCCGAGGATGCCGTCGAGCGCCACGACCTCAGGAATTTCGGCCCCGCGCTGCTGATCACCGAGACCTGTTTCAACGCCGTCGGCGAGCCGGTCAACTTCGCCCGCGACTATCACCGCGGCAGCCATTTCACCTTCAGCTTCACGCGGAAGTAGGCGGCCGGTTTTTCCAAACGTGCGGGGAACGCCTACCCCTTTCCGCAAAGCTCCAGCATTGTCAGCGCATTCTCGCTGGCGGCGCCGGAGGCCGTATTGTCGAAGACGCACCAGCCATCGTCGGCAAGCACCCGCGCGAATCCGCGAATCTCCTCGTCGGTATAGCGCGAATAATACATCTTCGGCGTGCCGTGCAGGCGAACATATCGCGGCGGCTCGGAAAAGTCGTCTGCCTGCCAGACGGGGGCGGGGCTTGCGAGCACCCTGTCCATCGCATGGCGGCGAAGCAGCTTGAGCGCCGGCTCCGACGCCCAGCTTTTGTGGCGGACCTCGACGGCAAGCGGGCCGGCATGGATTTGCCGCATCGCCGCGAAAGCCCGGTCTGCTTCCTCCGCGTGGAAAGCGAGCGAGGGCGGCAACTGACAGAGCAAGGGACCCGTCTTCCTGCCGAGCGGGGCAATCTCCTCGATGAAGCGCACGAACGGCTCGCCGACGTCCCTCAATCTCCGGCCGTGGGTTATCTCACGCGGGATCTTTACCGCGAAACGGAAGTCGTCCGGTACGGCCTCTGCCCAGCGGGCAAAGGTGGAAGGTCGATGATTTCGGTAGAACGTGGAGTTGATCTCCACGCCCTTGAAGACTGCCGCATACCGGCCGAGAATCGTGCCTTTCCCGGGAAAGCGGTGTGCGACCGCCTTTGGAATGGACCAGGCGGCCGTTGCGATGATCGGCAATTCCATTCTCCGCGCCTTTGGTAACCTGAGCAGGTCTTCAAGACCGAAGCGATGGAATAGTTCCGGGCGCGCCGACGTCGAAGGCGCCTTGCATCCATCAGGCGGTCGCGCCCTCGATGATCTCGTATCCCGTGTTCACGATCTCGGTGTCGGCCGGCCGCTTCGGCTCCGCGATGATGCGCTCGGCGGCGATGCGGCCGATCTCGAAACGGTTGGAACGGACGGTCGACAGCGGCATGGGGATCGCCTGGCCGATGTCGAGTCCGTTGAAGCCGAAGAGCGCGAGTTCTTTCTTCACGGCGATGCCGGCTGCAAGGCAATGGAAATAGCCGCCGACCGCCATGTCGTCGTTGACGAAGACCGCGGCATCGATATCTCCCGCCTCGGCGAGCAGCTTCGCCAGCATCTCCGTCCCCCCGGTGACGGAACTCGGCCCGTCCACATGCACTTCCGCAGCAAGGGAAAGGCCGGCCTCCGCCAGCGCGGCGACGAGACCTTCGTAGCGAAGCTGCGCGCGCCGGTCCGCAACCCAGTCGTGGCCGACATAGCCGAAACGGCGATAACCCCGGGCGACCAGATACTTGCCGCTGTCATAGCCGGCCTGCCGGTGGGAAAAACCGACGACGAGGTCGACGGGATCGCCCTCCGTGTCCATCAATTCGACGACGCGCACGCCGCTTTCCGACAGCAGCCGGCGCGTGACGTCCGTATGGTCCGAACCCGCGGTGATGATCGCCATCGGCTGCCAGGCGAGCAGGGAGGAGAGGATCTCCTGTTCCTTCTCGCGATTGTATTCGCTGACGCCGAGGAGCGGCTGGTAGGGACTGCCGGCCAGCCCTTCATAGATGCCGCGGAGCACTTCCGGAAAGACGATATTGTGCATCGAAGGCAGGATGACGCCGATGAACAGCGAGGCCGAAGAGGCGAGCGTGCCGGCCGCCCGGTTCGGCACATAGCCGAGCGCCTCGATCGCACCCCGCACCCGCTTGCGCGTCTCCTCTGCGACCGGCCCCTTGTCGCGCACGACCCGGGAAACGGTGATCTCGCTCACGCGGGCAAGGCGGGCGACATCCGTCAGCGTGGGTTTGATCGAAGGCATGCGCGGTCTTCCAGGCGGTTTTCAAGCTCGATGACAGCGCTAACATATTTTCCTTGCAGGGTCCGCGTCAATGTGTTTGACTGGCTTATGTTAGCGCTGTCATCAAGAACGGCGGACGGGAGGATGGAATGGCTTCGGCTGGCTTGGTCATACGGATATTTCCTCATGGCGCCCATGCGACGCACAATGGCGTGGCGGCGTTTTGATGCGCTGCGGCGACGAAGCCGTCTTGACGAGCGCTGCCTTTCCGGTTTTGCTGGCAACTGATCTGCTGGACCAACCAGTAGATCAGTGGGAGGTCGGGATGGCGATGGGCGAACGCCCCGTGCTGGTCGAAATGCCGAAGGTGGGCAAGTCGCTCGACCGGCGCACCGCGCGCGACCTCATCGCCGAGAAGATCATGGTCCTGATCGCGACCAACATGCTGCGGCCGGGAGACGAGCTGCCGGGCGAACGCGAGCTTGCCAATGTCATGCATGTCAGCCGGGAGACCGTGCGCGGCGCCATTCAGCAACTTGCCGCCCGCAATATCCTCGACGTCGCCCAGGGCAGCCGCACACGTATCGGCAATATCGATTTCAGCCACCTGCCGGTGACGATCGTCTCGTCCAACGCCATCAACAGCTACGACTTGGAGGCCGTGCATGCCGCGCGCCTGCATGTCGAACTGAAGGTGGTGGGCGATGCGGCCGAGGCCATCGACGACGAGACCATCGCCAAGCTCGAGGACCTGCTGGAGGCGCACCGTCTCGGCGGCGACGACGCCATGCGCTTCCTCATCTGCGACCGGGAATTCCACGTCTCGATCTACCGGGCCTGCGGCAACCCGCTGCTCGCCGATTTCGTCACCGATCTCTACACCTACATGATGGATTTCCGCCGCTCGGCCATGTCGCGGCCGGGGGCGATCGACGCGAGCTACCGCGACCATGTGGAGATCGTCGAGGCATTGCGCCGGCGCGACCGCGAGGCGGTGACGCAGGCATTCCGCAAACATCTGCAGCGCATCTACGCGACCACGAGGGAACTGGTCGCGGATGCCGGCAGCCGCATGAAGGGTTCCGGGCAAGAGCAGCATTAAGGTCCGGTCTACGGACAGGCACGACGGGGAGGTCCGCCGCATATGCATGTAATGGTGATCGGAGCGGCCGGCATGATCGGCCGCAAGCTGGTGGAGAAGATCGCGGCCGATCCCGGCGCGCTCGGCCATGACGTTACGGCGATGACGCTGGTGGATGTCGTGCTTCCGCCGGTTCCCGCCGGGCTTTCGGCGGTTGCCTCCGCGCTGGCGCTCGACGTTTCGGATCCCGGCGTCGCCGCGGGGCTCGTTGCCACGCGCCCCGATGTCATCTTCCATCTTGCCGCCATCGTCTCGGGCGAGGCCGAGGCCGATTTCGACCTCGGCTACAAGGTGAACCTCGACGGCACGCGCTTCCTCTTCGAGGCGATCCGGCAGGAGGGTCTGCAGGCGCCCTATGCGCCGCGCGTCATCTTCGCCTCCTCGATCGCGGTCTTCGGCGAGCCCTTCCCGGAGAAGATCGGCGATACGTTCTTCACCACGCCGCTGACGAGCTACGGCACGCAGAAGGCGATCTGCGAACTGCTGCTTGCCGACTATACGCGCAAGGGCGTCTTCGACGGCATCGGCATCCGCCTGCCGACCATCTGCATCCGCCCGGGAACGCCGAACAAGGCGGCGTCCGGTTTCTTCTCCAACATTCTGCGCGAGCCGCTCGCCGGCAAGGAGGCCGTGCTTCCGGTGGACGAGACGGTGCGCCACTGGTTTGCAAGCCCGCGCTCGGCGGTCGGCTTCTTCGTCCATGCCGCGCGCATGGACACGGCCCGCATCGGCCCGCGCCGCAATCTGACCATGCCCGGCCTTTCCGCCCTCGTCGGCGAGGAGATCGAGGCGCTCGGCCGGATCGCCGGGCCGAAGACGGTCGCCCTCATCCGCCGCGAGCCGGATCCGGTGATCCGCCGGATCGTCGCCGGCTGGGCGACCGACTTCGACGCGCAGCGCGCGAGCGAACTGGGTTTTACGGCCGAGAGCACGTTCGACGAGATCATCCGCATCCATATCGAGGACGAGCTGCAGGGTCGCATCGGGCATGGCTGACGGGCAGGAATAAGCGTGGCGGACCGCCGGGGCGCAAGGTCTTGAGGAGGACCCGCCCCGGTACGGCACGGCAAATCGGTTCTGGGAGGAACGTATATGGCAGGCGTTGACTTCGTCGATGTGAGGAAATCCTTCGGCGCCTTTCCGGTCATCAAGGGCGTCGACATCGAGATCGAGGACGGAGAGTTCGTCATCCTGGTCGGTCCGTCCGGCTGCGGCAAGTCCACGTTGCTGCGCATGCTGGCGGGACTGGAGAACATCACGGCCGGCGAGATCCGCATCGGCGACCGGGTCGTCAATACGCTGCCGCCGAAAGAGCGCGACATCGCAATGGTGTTTCAGAACTACGCGCTCTATCCGCATATGACCGTCGCGGCCAATATGGCGTTCTCGCTGATGCTCGCCGGCAGCCCGAAGGCCGAGATCGACAGCCGCGTCGCGAAAGCTGCGGACATCCTCGGCCTTTCCAAGCTCCTCGACCGCTATCCGCGCCAGCTTTCCGGCGGCCAGCGCCAGCGCGTGGCGATGGGGCGCGCCATCGTGCGCGACCCGC
>CBIMFD010000005.1:0-34938 GCA_966243085.1 uncultured Shinella sp. | reverse complement strand
GAAACCGCCTTCTAGAACAGGCGCAGCCCGACGAGAACGGCGGCGACGAAGAGCGCCGCCCCGCACAGACCGAGCGCGATGGCAACGACCGGGATGCGCGACTGGAGCGGGTGATTGGCCGGGAAGATCGGCCGCATTGCCGAGCCCTCGTCGCCGGAAACATCGGGATGCTTGCCCTCGCGCTGGGTGCGGCGAGCCGTTTCGATCTGTTCGGCTGTCATCGGGGTTCCGGCGGCTTCCGCGTCCGTTTCCAGAGGCACAAGCGCCGGATCGAAGCCCGGACGCTTGTCGCCCGTCAGGCCCGCCTGAATATCGCCCCGGATCTGGGCGGGATTGGAGGGACGCGAAACGCCGGACTTCTCCATCGACGGCCTCCTCTAGACCTTCGCGGTCTCGCCCCTCTCGCTGAGAGCGACGAATTCGAGGGTTACTGCCTTCAGATTGTCGCTGATCCAATTGGCCATCGCCTCCTCCTCCCGCAAGGTCTGCGTGAGGGGATCGACCGAAAAGGTGAAGCCGCCGAAGTCCGCAATCGTCAGAAGCGACCGGTATGCGGCGATCTCGAAATTCTCGAAGGCGAAATTCGCAAAGGAATTCTTGAGGATTTCGTCGCCGGCGAAGGAATGGCCGATCGCGGCCATGCTGCCGCCGGCCGACAGGGTCCAATCCTTCAGGGTCGACGGGGATTCGTCGAGATCCTCCAGAATGCGTTCCAGCCGGGCGATCTGGTTTTCGGTCTCCCGATAGTGCTCTTCGAGGCGGGCGGCGACCGCCGGATAGTTCTCGATCCGCGAAATCTGCGGCTTCATGATCGAAAGCGCCTGATTTTCCGCCGCATGGGCATTGCGCAGGCCGGTGATGAAGATCGAGCGAGTTTGGTCGGTCATGGTTGTCTCCCAAGTGGAATGACCTCCCGAACCGCCGCGCCGGGCAAATGTTCCGGAAACGCCGCCGGGTCATCATCTTTGCCGGCGGGAAGAGAATTGATCGCCCGCGGCCGCAACCTTTAGTCCGGCGTTGCGTTGTCCATTTTTAAACCCAACAAAGATCGAGCCAATGGCCCTTCCCCGACGCCTGCCGGACGACAATCCTGGGACACTCAAGGAACAAGTCGCTGACCTCATTCCGGCCCTGCGCGCCTTCGCGCGTACCTTCACGGCCAATCCGACCGACGGGGACGACCTCGTGCAGGAGACCTTGGTGCGTGCATTGCGCAGCCTCGATAGTTTCCAGCCAGGCACGAGCCTCAAGTCGTGGCTTTTCACCATCATGCGCAACACCTACTACACGCAATATCGCAAGCGGGTGCGCGAAAGCCCCGGCGCGACCGACTGCGTTTCGCTTCAACTGACCACGGCCGCCGGCCAGGAATGGTCGGTCGCCGAGAGCGAGGTGAAGGCGGCGCTTTCACGTCTGAGCGAAGATCAGCAGCAAATCCTCATCATGGTCGCGGGCTTCGGATTCAGCTACGAAGAAGCGGCGTCCGTGATGGAATGCGCAATCGGCACGATCAAGAGCCGGCTGAGCCGGGCGCGCGAGGCGCTGGCGCAGGAAATGGGCGGAAATCCCCTCCGCTAGTTCAATCCCCATCCTTCCGGCGGGCGTCCAGTGCCGCCTGAAGGGCCCCGGCCAGTTCCAGAAGATGCGGCGGAACCTGTTCCTGGCAAATGTCCCGCGCCAGGTCTTCGACCGTTCTTCCGGTCCTTCTTGCTTCCCGTAGCTCTCTAACGACCTTGTCTTCCATCAGGAACCTCTTCCCATATGGGGATTATTGTTCCTAAACGCGGGAACCATTTGTTTGGTTGCAGGTTGGGGAAATCTTTGTGTCGGCTGCCGGTCGGATCGAGAGACCTCGATCCGACAGCGAACGTCATCCGACGTCAACGACGGCGTGCGTACCGGGAACATCTCGCCCGCGCGGCGGGATGCCGGACCTTGAGGCGAACCAGTCGATCGTATCGGCCAAACCCTCCACGAGGGGCACTCCCGGCGACCATCCGAGAAGGGCGGCCGCACGCGAAACATCCGGGCGCCGGCGCGTGGGATCGTCGACAGGCAGCGGATGGAACTGGAGGCCTGCTGCGGAGGGAATCCTCTGCCGCACCAGATCGGCAAGTTCGAGAATGGTGAATTCGTCCGGGTTTCCGAGATTGACGGGAACCTGCGGGTTGGGACCTACCTCCATCAACGCCATCAGTCCCGAGACCAGATCGCTGACATGGCAGAAGGACCGTGTCTGCTCCCCGGTGCCGTAGATCGTCAACGGCTTGCCCGAAAGCGCCTGGACGATCAGGTTGGAGACGATCCGGCCATCGTCGGCACGCATACGCGGGCCGTAGGTGTTGAATATCCGGGCCACGCGCGCATCCACCCGCCCGGCGCGCAGAAGATCGAAACAGAGCGCCTCGGCCGCCCGCTTGCCTTCGTCGTAGCAGGCACGCGGACCGGTGCAGTTCACGTTGCCGCGATAGTCCTCGGCCTGGGGGTGCTCCTCCGGTTCGCCATAAATTTCGCTGGTCGAGGCCTGCAGAAACGAGGCGCCGTCGCGCTCGGCGACGGCAAGGAGGTTGCGCGTTCCGAGCACGCAGGTCATCATCGTATGGACGGGATCGGCCTGGTAATGCGGCGGCGAGGCCGCGCAGGCGAGGTTGTAGATCCGGTCCACGGGCTCATCGATACGGGGCGGTTCGCAAACGTCCGCCTCGATGAAGGCGAAGCGCGGATGGTTGGCCAGCGGCTGCACGTTGATCTTCGTGCCGGTCCGGTAACTGTCGAGGCAGATGACGCGGTGTCCCTCGCCAAGCAGCCGATCGCAAAGATGGGAGCCGATGAACCCGGCGCCGCCGGCCACCAGCACCGTTCTTTCCGAATGATCAGACATTCGCTTGAGCATGGCGAGCCTCCGGATGGATACGAGAAGAGGCGGCGTCGGCCGTCAGGGTCTCCAGCGCCGCGATCATTTCAAGCGCACGCGCCTCGCCGGTATGACCATCGAGCACGATGGCATGGGCATTTTCGGCGACGGCCTTGCGGCGGGCCTCCGGCATGTCCTCCAGCGCATGGATCACATCCTGCGGGCCGCGTGCGATCAGGACGGCGTCGGGCAGGAGTTCGGCGAGACCGCGCCAGGCGTCGCTGATCACCGGCACGCCGCAGGCGCCTGCCTCGAACAGCCGCACGCTCGGCGACCATCCCGCCACGGCCATGTCCGCACGGGTGACGTTCAGGGTAAAGCGCTGGCGGCTGTAGAACCGCGCATGTTCCTGCGGCGGCACATGCTCGATGCGCTCGACATTGACGGGCCAGTCGATGCCTTTCGGGAACTGCGGTCCCGCCACCACGAAGCGCCGGTGCGGCAGACGACGCGCCGGCTCGAGGAGGAGCCGTTCGAGGCCCGGCTGGCGGTCGGCGCTGTAGGTGCCGAGATAGCCGAGGTCCCACAGCACGGGATCGTCCGTCGCGGCATACCGTCCCGGATCGACGGAACAATAGAGGGCCGACGCCCTGCGGACACCGTAATCACGCTCCAGCGTTTCCAGCACCTCTCCGCCCGAGAAGGAAAAGTAGAGATCGAAGAGCCCAATCTGGCGGCGGGCGATATAGTCCTCGTCGCCATGCTCCAGCTTGGCGAGCGTCACCGGCGTGTCGATATCGTAAAAGCAGAGTCGTCGCGGAGAAAGCCGCGTGAGCGCATCGATGAGGCGGACGCCCTCCGGCACGTACGAACCGACGATCACGGCATCGGCGGCGCGGAGGCGGGCGCCGAACGTCCGCATCATCCCATCGATATCGTCATAGAGGAAGAGTTCGCAGAAATCCGGCTTCGGCATGTCGCGATGGGCGGCATACCAGGGCACGTCCCGTTCCAGGAACGTGAGACGGCATCCTTTTGCGTGGAGGCCGCGCAGGAGCGCGCGGAAGGTCGTGGCGTGTCCGTTGCCCCAGGACGAGGAAAGGGAAAGGCCGAGAACGACGATGTCGAGGGGCTTGCTCATCATTCGGCGGCCTCCCGTGCGCCATCCCTTCGGGCCTGAAGGAGCGCATCGACGAGCTCGGCCCGCCGGTCATAGGTATGCTCGGCCAGGACCCGGGTCATCGCCCGCTGCCCGATCGCCTCCGCCTGCTGTGGGTTCACCGCCCGCAGGATCGCCGCGACATCCCTCCCGTCGCGCGCGATAAGCACCTCCTCGTCCGGTTTCAGGAACTCTTCTATCCCCACCCAGGCATCCGTCAGCAGGCATGCCCCTGCCCCCGCCGCCTCGAACACGCGGGTCGCCGGCGAAAAGCCGGTGCGCGCCATGCTCTCGCGCGAAACGTTGAGGACGATCTTCGAGGAGACGTTGAAGGCATTGTGGTCGCGGGTCGGAACATGGCCGATCCGCCGGACATTCGGCGGCACCGGCTTGTCCTCCCACCCCGAGCCGCCGAGCAGGAAACGCTGGTCGGGCGCGGCAAGCGCAGGTTCGAGGAAGAACGCCTCGACACGAGCCTCACGGTCCGGCAGCCGGTTGCCGAGGAAGGAGAGGTCGGCCGAAAAGCGCTCGTCCTTCTCGACAGGATGGTGTGTCTGCGGATCGAGCGCATTGTAGACCGGCACGCATTCGCGCGCGCCAAGCGCCCGATAGGCCGTCTGCACCGGCGCGCCACCCCCATAGGTCAGGACGAGGTGAAGGTTTGCGAGCGCCTTGCGCAAGGGATGGTCCGGCGCCACGTTCAGCTCGGCAAGCGTCGCCGGCGCGTCCACGTCCCAGAAGATCTTCAGCGCGTCGGGCCGGGCATTGCGCATCACGAGCGTCAGCAGGAGATCATCCTCGAAGCCGACGCCGCTCGCCTTAACGACGACATCGGCAGCCCCCGCCTGCGCGGTCGCCGACTTCAGGCCTTCAAGCGTGCCGGGATAGACGACGACATGGCACCAGTCGGGCGGATCGATGTCGCGGTTCTCCTGACGCCCATAGACGTCCGGCTCGTAGAAGGTGATGTCGTAGCCGCGCCGGGCCAGCGCGCGCAGCAGGCCGCGATAATAGGTTGCCGCGCCGTTCCAGTAGGCCGAAAGCAGGCTCGATCCATAAAACGCGATCTTCATTCCGCCGCCTCCTTCTGCGCAAGTTGATCGGTCACCCGCCGGGTTCCGCATGCCGCCAGAATCCGCAGCAGTTCATCGACGCGGTGCCGGCAGGTATGGCGGGCGCGGATGGTCTCGAGGCCGCTTCGCGCCAGTTCCACGCGCCGGGCCTCGTCGGCAAGCAGGTCGCGCAGCAGCCGCGTCATCTCCTCGCCGTCGCGGGCGAGCAGATAGTCTCGGCCCGTGCGGAACAGGCCTTCGACATCGCTCCACGGCGCCGAGACCAGCGGAATGCCGCAGGCGAGCGCCTCGAAGACGCGGATCGTCGGAATGCCCGGAAGATGCGTGACATAGGGCCGCCGGGGGATGTGCACGGTGACGGCATGCTCCGCGAAGAGCCGTGGCACATCGGCATTGGCGGTCCAGCCGCGATAGGCGATGCCAGCCTTGCCAAGCGCCGCCCGGGCCTCGTCGGGATAGCGCACGCCGTAGACGGCCGCCTTCAGCCCGAGCGCCCGGACCGGCTCCACGAGATAGGTGCGAAGCTCCTCCGTCCGCTCGTCATCGCCCCAGTTGCCGATCCAGACGAGGTCGCCGGTTTTCGCCATCTCGGGGATCGGGCGAAAGAGGACGTCGTCCGCGGCTTCGTGCCAGGTGAAGACGGAGCGACCCCAGCCGGCATCGAGATACCGCTCCCGCAACGTTTCCCCGAAGGCCAGAATGCCGTCGAAGGGTTTCAGGGCCATCGTCGCGATATCCGCCTCGGCCGAAACGGCCCGGTGGTGCGTGTCGTGGAAGAGGAGCGTGAACGCACCGCCCGCCTCGCGCGCCCTGCCGATCCTTTCAACGACGGCGGGGTCCGTCCATTCGTGCACGACGACGACGTCCGCATCCGCCAGCGCCTCTTCATGGTCGAAATCCGCGCCGTATCGCAGGGATTTCAGCCCCGGGAAGGCGTCGGCGAAGCGCGCGGGAGCGCCCTCGCCCTGATCGCGAACGAGGTTCGCGCGGCTCCAGCTATCGAGCGGCTCGAGCGCCAGGGCCTGGTGCCCGCGCCTTTGAAGGTCGCGCATGATGCCGCGCAGGAAATGCGCATTGCCGTGGTTCCAGCAGGAAACGAGCGAGTGCGTGTAGAACAGGAATTTCATGGTCACTCCGCAGCCATTTCAGGAAAGACAGGGCACTCCGCGACCGCATAGAGCCTGCGATAGGCAAGCGCCTGGGCCTCGAGGGTGTAGCGTCCCGCCTGCCGCCCCGCGCTTGCGGCAAGCTGCAGGCGCAATTGGTCGTCGAGGGTGAGGCGGTTGACCTGCCTGGCAAGATCGGACGCATCGTGCGGATCGAAGAACAGGGCGCAGCCATCCCACAGTTCCCGGTAGGTCGGAATGTCGGCGAGCACCAGCGCCGCCCCTGCCCTTGCCGCCTCCAGCGCGGCGAGACCGAAGGGCTCGTAGAGCGACGGCGACACGACGATGGACGCACGCCGCATCAGCGCCGTCGTCTCCCGGTGCGGCAGTTGTCCGCGAAAGAGCGCATTGGCGATCTCGACGCGCTGGCCGTTCGCCGCGTTCGCACCCGCCATCACGACAGGCCAGCGGATCATAGGCGCGGCGGCATCGAGGACGCGGCCGTTCTTGCCGTCGTCCCACCAGCGTCCGGCGGCAAAGACGTACCGATCCTTCACGGCATGATTGGTCGGCACCGCACTGGCATTGGCGACGACCGTCAGGTCCGGAAGGTCGCCGTAGGCGGCGCAAAGCAGGTCCGCATGGCTCCGGCTCGGCGCGACCGCATGATCGGCGCGCTCGAAGCCGCGCCGGTTGATCGCCCGCTGCCACGACCAGCCGGGCGGAACATCCGTTCCGCGAACGGCCGCGAACCAGGTCACGGTGCAGGAATGCGAGACGACGAGGACGGGAAGACCGTGCGGAAAGCCGGCGGCCTGCGAAGGAAGATTGAGATGGACGAGATCGGCGCCGTGCTCGGCGGCAAGCGTCGCCAGCCGCGCAGGTACGGGCGCCAGCGCCTCGGGGCCGTCCACCATCCAATCGAGGGGCAGGCCCGTTTCGACCAGCGTGGCGACGGACTGCGCTTCCCGGCGCTGCTGCTGCGTCGGTGGCGGGCCGAGGACGACGAGAACCACGGCGATACCGTCCTTCTTCAACGCGCCGGCAAGATCGACCGCATAGCGCCAGACCCCGCCGACGGCATCGCAGGTCATGAGGATACGCCCGGGGCGAAACGCAGCCGTCATGCCGGAACCTTCCGCTTTTCCATTTTCAAGTGCGCCCTGTTCCCGGCGAGCCAGCCGGCAAGGTCGCGCACGCCGCGCCGCCAGTTCACCTCCGCCTGCCAGCCGATGGCCGACCGGAGCCGGCGCGTATCGGCGACGAAATAGTGCTGGTCGCCCTGCCGCCATTCCTCGAAGCAAAGGTCGAGGCGTCGGCCGACGATGCGCTCGATCTCCTGCAGCATCATGAGGATGCTGACCGCGTTGGCAGGTCCGCCGCCGAGATTGAACGGCCTGCCGCCGACGGTGTCGATGGAAGAGAGCAGGCCGCGATAGGCGCGGACCGCATCGTGGACGTGCAGCACGTCGCGGACCTGCCGGCCGTCGCCGAACACCACGATCGGCTCGCCGGCGAGCGCCCGCAGCAGGAAATGCGCCACCCAGCCCTGGTCTTCGGTGCCGAACTGCCGCGGACCGTAGATGCAGCTCATCCGCAGCACGGCGGCCGGAATGCCGTAGGTGCGCGCATAGTCGAGCACATACTGGTCGGCGACGCCCTTGGAGCAGCCGTAGGGCGTGCAGAAATCCAGCCGGCGCTCCTCGCCGACGCCGTGCAGTCGCGTCGCGTCATTGGCCGGAACATACCGGTCTCCGGCGGCAAGCATGGCGATATCGTCCAGCGCGCCGTAAACCTTGTTCGTCGAGGAGAAGATCACGGGAATGCGCCGGCTGGAGCGTCTGACGGCTTCAAGAACGTTGAGCGTGCCGCGCGCATTCGTTTCGAAATCGCCGATCGGATCGTCGAGGCTGGTCGTGACCGCGGTCTGGGCCGCGAAATGGAACACCGCCTTTGCGTCGGCAAGGACCGGTTCGATGGCTCCCAGGTCGCACACGTCGAGAGCCGCGGGATGAACGCGGCCATGGTGTTTCTCCCTGAGCCAGGCGAGGTTTTCGTCCACACCCGGGCGCGAAAGATTATCGAGGACGACGACCTCTTCTCCATCGGCGAGCAGGCTGTCGGCGAGATTGGAGCCGATGAAGCCGCTGCCGCCGGTAATGACGATCGGTGCGTTACGGCTCCTCATGACACCAGCCCCCGCTCCTCGAGCTGCCGGCGCATTTCCGGGCCGCGGTCGATGGCGCCGTTTTCCCGCACCCAGTCCACGAAGGGTTTCAGCGCGTTCTGCAGATCGTGGCGGGGCTCGAAGCCCAGGAGTTCGCGGGCCTTCGAGATATCGGCAAAGCAATGCCGGATATCGCCGGCGCGCGCCTTGCCGAGGATTTCCGGCCTGATATCCGGCACGCCCATGGCTTCGGCGAGCAAGGTCGCGACATCGGCGATGGCATAGGACCGGCCGCTGCCGATATTGATGACATGGCCGGCGGCCGCCGGCTTCTCGTAGGCGAGGCGGAAGGCACGCGCGACGTCCCTGACATGCACGAAGTCGCGCCGCTGGTTGCCGTCCTCGAAGATCATCGGCGCATTCCCGTTGGCAAGGCGCGCGGCAAAATTGGCAAGCACGCCCGTATAGGGGTTGGAGAGCGCCTGCCCGGCGCCGAAGACGTTGAAGAGCCGCAGCGCCACCGCCTCGGTCGGGTAGGCATTGCCGAAGATCAGGCATTGCCGTTCCTGGACATATTTCGTCAGCGCATAGATCGAGGCGAGATCGACCGGCTTTTCCTCGTCGGTGGCAACCGGTTCGAGACGGCCGCCATCGGGGCCGACCGGCTCCCATTGTCCGGCCCTGATCCGCTCCTGCGAGCGCCGGATAAGACCGCATTGCTTTCCCTGGGAAGCATAGCGACCTTCGCCGTAGACGCTCATCGAGGAGGCGACGACGATCCGCCGGACGGGCCGCTCGATGATGGCCTGCAGAACGGTTGCCGTGCCGAGATCGTTGGCACCGACATAGCGGTCGATCTCGTACATGGATTGCCCGACGCCCACTTCCGCGGCAAGGTGGATGATGCCGTCGGCGCCTTCGAGGGCCTCGTTCAGGCAGGAGCGGTCGCGCACGTCACCCCTGACGAGGCGGATGTCGCCGGAAGGTTCGGCTTCCACGCCGCCATGAACCTGCCCGATCAACGCATCGAGCACGGTGACACCATAGCCGTGTTGAAGAAGTTCCTCGACGACATATCTGCCGATGAAACCGCAGCCACCCGTGACAAGAATGGATTCCATGAAAACGGTCCTGAGCTCTGGTTGAAGGTCGCCCCCAACCGGGCTCGGCAAGGAATGTTCCTGCTTTTTCGGCACCTTTTTCATCTATGACATCATCAATGACATCACTCGCCGGCATCGTTGATGATGCGGGAACCGATTGGGCGATGCGCGGTTAGGGGCTGGTTTCCGCAACCCCTCAGCACAGGACCGCAGCATGGATATCGCGATCGTTGGAACGGGTTATGTCGGCCTGACGACAGGCGCCTGCCTTGCCACCCTCGGACACACGGTATGCTGCGTCGATATCGACGCGGGGAAGGTGGCGGGCCTGAAGCGCGGCATCCTTCCCATTTTTGAAAGCGGCCTCGGGGAATTGGTCGAGACGGCGCAGGGCGCCGGCAAGCTGCGCTTCACGGCCGATCTGACGGAGGGCGTGCGGCAGGCGGAAGTCGTCTTCGTCTCGGTCGGCACCCCGCCGGGCGCACGCGGCGACGTCGACCTTTCCTTCGTCGAACAGGCGGCGGACGACATCGCTCCTCATCTTGCCAAGAACGCGGTGCTCGTCCTCAAGTCCACCGTGCCGGCCGGCACGGCGCGGCAGATCAGGCAGCGCCTTCGTCTCCGCGGCCGGAACAATCCCGTCGCGTCCAATCCGGAGTTCCTGCGCGAGGGCTCGGCCGTCGGCGACTTCTTCGATCCGGACCGCATCGTCATCGGCGCGGACGACGCACCGGCAGCGGCCATGCTTGCCCGCCTCTATGCTCCCTTCAGGAAACGCGGCGTGCCGGTCATCACGACGAGCACCGTGGATGCGGAACTCACCAAATATGCCGCCAATGCGTTTCTCGCGCTGAAGATCGGCTTCATCAACGAAGTGGCCGACCTGTGCGAGAAGGTCGGCGGGGACGTCTCGGCCGTCGCCGCCTGCGTCGGCCATGACAAGCGGATCGGCGATGCCTTCCTGTCTCCGGGGCCGGGCTTCGGCGGATCGTGCTTTCCCAAGGACACGCGCGCCTTCATCGCGACGGGCCATCGCTTCGGCGCGAACCAGACGCTGGTCGAAAGCCTCGTCCGCAGCAACGAGCAGCGCAAGAAGAGACTGGCGGAGCGCATCCTGCGGGAGCTTCGCCACCCGCCCGGCAGCACTGTCGCCATTCTCGGAACCGCCTTCAAGGCGGGCACCGACGACATGCGCGAGGCGGCGGCGCTGACCATCGTGCCCATTCTCCAGAAGAACGGCGTCACGGTGAAGACGCATGACCCGCAAAGCCGGCGCGCCGGCACGGTCTTGCTGCCCGGCGTCTTCTGGAAAGACGATCCCTATGCCGCCGTCGCGGATGCCGACGCCGTGGTCGTCCTCACGGAGTGGCAGGATTATCGCGCGCTCGACCTGCCGAAGGTCGCGTCGCTGATGCACGGAAGCCTCCTGTTCGACTACCGCAACCTCCTTGACGCGGATGCCGTGACCGCCGCCGGCCTTCGCTATGCCAGCCTCGGCCGTCCCGTTCGCCGCCCGCGGCCGGCCGGCGCCGTGACGGCCGGAGACTGGCACGACATCGCGGCCGCCCCCTATTGATCAACCCTTGCGGAGATGCCCCATGACCAGCGCACAGAAGACAACCGACCACAAGAGGATCCGCCGATGGGCGGAGGAGCGGCAGGGCCGCCCGGCCGTCATCCGCACGGAGGGCAAGGGCGGCATCCTGCGGTTCGATTTCGGCGAGCAGGAGGAAAATCTCGAGGAAGTGGACTGGGATGAGTTCTTCGCGATTTTCGACGAGAACCGCCTCGCCTTCCTTCACCAGGACAAGACGGCGGACGGCAAGCCGAGCCGCTTCAACAAGTTCGTCGAGCGGGACTAGCTCCATGAACATCGCCCTGAACGCGTCCGCGACGACGATGAAGGTTGCCGTCCTGACCGGCCCTCGCACTTTCGAGATGCGCGAACTGCCGCTGCCGGCACCCGGCGCCGGGGAGGTTCGCGTTCGCCTCCAGGGGTGCGGCGTCTGCGCCTCGAACGTCACGCCCTGGGAAGGCCCCGAATGGATGACCTTTCCGACCGAACCCGGCGGCCTCGGCCATGAAGGCTGGGGGCATGTCGATGCTGTCGGCGACGGCGTGACGGACGTCACCGTGGGCGAGCGCGTCGCCGCGCTCTCCTTCCACGCCTATGCCGATTACGACCTTGCCGCGGCGGCCAATGTCGTTCCGCTTCCCCCGGAGCTTGACGGAATGCCCTTTCCCGGCGAGCCGCTCGGCTGCGCGATGAACATCTTCAGGCGCGCGGAAATCCGCGCCGGCGAGACGGTCGCGATCGTCGGCATCGGCTTCCTCGGTGCCCTTCTCACGCGGCTGGCTTCCGCCGCCGGTGCGCGGGTCGTCGCCATCGGGCGCAGGCCCTTCGCGCTGGATCTCGCAAAACGCATGGGCGCTGCCGAGGTCATCGCGATGGACGACCACTGGGCGATCATCGAGACGGTCAAGGAGTTCACCGGCGGCCACTTCTGCGACTGCGTCGTGGAGGCGGTGGGAAAGCAATGGCCGCTCGACCTTGCGAGCGAACTGACGCGCGAACGCGGCCGGCTGGTCGTCGCCGGCTACCATCAGGACGGACCGCGGCAGGTCAACATGCAGATGTGGAACTGGCGCGGGCTCGACGTCATAAACGCCCATGAGCGCGATCCGGCGATCTACATCGACGGTATTCGCAGCGCCGTCCGCGCGACGGCCGACGGGCTGATCGACCCGGCGGCGCTGATCACGCACCGGTTCCCGCTTTCCCGGCTGAACGACGCCCTCGCCATGACGCGGGATCGGCCGGACGGATTTCTCAAGGCCATCGTGGAGTTCCCATGAGACCGCGACCGTTTTCCACCGCAAGCCTGCCCCTGCCCTCGCGCCGGCCGAGGCTCGGCTTTCTCGGCGCCGGCTGGATCGGCCGTAACCGTCTGGAGGCCATAGCCCGCAGCAACCTTGCCGACGTCGCCTTCATTGCCGATCCCGATGCCACGATGGCCGAACAGGCCTGCCTTCTCGCACCCGGAAGCGAACGGTTGGACGATCTCGACCGATTGCTCGACGCGGGTATCGACGGCCTCGTCATCGCCACACCGAGCGCCCTGCACGCCGAGCAGGCGATCCGCGCGCTTCAGGCGGGCGCCGCCGTCTTCTGCCAGAAGCCGCTCGGCCGCAGCGGGCGGGAGGCGGCGGACGTGGTGGCGGCGGCCCGGAGCGCCGACCGCCTCCTCGGCGTCGATCTCTCCTATCGCTTCACGACGGGCATCCGGATGATCGCCGAGCGGATCGCTCGGGGCGACATCGGCACGGTCTTCTCCGCCGACCTCGAATTCCACAATGCCTACGGCCCGGACAAGCCCTGGTTCTACGACCGGCATCTTTCGGGCGGCGGCTGCCTCATCGACCTCGGCGTCCATCTCGTCGATATGGCGCTATGGCTGCTTCGCCCGGCCGGCATCCGCGTGAAGGACGCCGCCCTCTACCGGGAAGGACGGCGGCTGCGTTCCGCCGGCGACGAGGTGGAGGACTTCGCCGCGGCGACGCTCGATACCGCCGAGGGCGCGACGATCCGCATCGCCTGCTCCTGGCGGCTTCACGCCGGGCGTGATGCCGTCATCCGCGCTCGCTTCTTCGGCGAGCGGGGCGGGCTGGAATTCTCCAATGCCGGCGGCTCCTTCTACGATTTCCGCGCCCGCCAGCACGTCGGGACATCGTCAAGCGAGCTGTGCAACCCGCCGGACGACTGGAGCGGCCGGGCCGCCGTCGACTGGGTGCGCCGTCTGGCGGAGGATGCGGGGTACGATCCCGCCTGCGAGCAGTTCATAGAGAGCGCCGAGGCTCTGGACAGCATCTATCAAACCGGCCTTCCAGAGGAGCAATCGCCATGACGAAGGAACCGAACGAGCCCCGGCCGCTGGCAAGGATCAGCGCGGCGGAGAGCGAAGCCTGGCGCCGCCGTTCTTCCGTCCGTTTCCTGGAATGCGCCGTCCATCTGTGTGCGACACATATGAGCGTCGAGGAAGTGGCGACGCTGCTCGAAGCCGAAGCCGCCATGTTGCGCGAACTCGGTTAGCCGATGCCGTGACGGCCGTTCAAGGATCGATCCGCCAATGACACGGAACTCGTCACGCGTAGAACGCCTCCGCTCCGTCTGGCTCCCGCTCTCGCTGATCGTCCTTGCCGGTGCGCTGTTTGCCGCCTGGTCCATCGCGACGGCCGCCACGCCGCTTCCCGCCGATCTCGTTCCCAGACAACCCGGCAATGCCGAGCGCGGCCGTCTCGTCTTCGCCGCCGCCTATTGCGGCGCCTGCCACGTCTCACCCGGCCAGAACGACCCGCTGCGGCTTGGCGGCGGCCTTGCGCTCGCCTCGCCCTTCGGCACGTTCCGGGTGCCCAACATCTCCTCCGATCCGGTCGACGGTATCGGCGCCTGGACGGCGGCCGATCTGGCCAAGGCCCTGATCGCTGGCATGTCCCCTGACGGCGCGCACTATTATCCGGCCTTTCCCTATACGAGCTATACCGGCATGCGGGTCGACGATATCGAAGACCTCCATGCCTATCTCAGGACCCTGCCCGCGGTGAGGGGCCGGCCTCCGCCGCACGATCTTCCCCTCCTTCTCAAGGTGCGTGCCTTCATCGGCATCTGGAAGCGGATTTATTTTTCCGTCGGCCAGTCGGCGGCGATGCTGAACGGCAATCCCGTCCACGACCGCGGCGCCTATCTGACGGAGACGCTCGGCCATTGCGCGGAATGCCACGCGACCCGCGACCGCCTTGCCGCCATCAAGCCCGAGACACGCTTTGCCGGCGGCCCCGATACCGAGGGGACCGGCTTCGTGCCCAACATCACCCCCGCGCGCCTTTCCGGATGGAGCAAGGCGGACATCGCAAGGATTCTGAAAACCGGCAAGACGCCGCGCGGCGACCGTGTGGGTTCGTCGATGGCGGAGGTCGTCTCCAACCTTGCACTCCTGCCGCAGGCGGACCGGGACGCGATCGCGCGCTACGTCAAATCGCTGCCGGCGCGCCCGACGCCGCATCCCTGATCTTACCGCGCGTAAAGATAGGCCGCGAGATCGCGCGCCTCCTCCTCAGAAACCCCGGTCGCCGGCATCGCGGTGCGCGGCGAGAACCGCTGGGGGCTGACGATCCACCCGATGAGGTTGTCGGGCGTATTGTTGAGCACGCCCGCGATGAAGACCCTCTCCCGCAATCCTTCAAGCGACCCGCCGACCTTGCCGCTGGCACCGGCTATTCCGGGAATGACATGGCAGCCGCTGCAGCCGTATCGCCGGAACAGATCCGGCGCGCGGGCCGGATCGCCGCCCGTCATCGCCTTTGCCACCGTCAGGCGCCGGTATTCATCCCTGACGACATATGTGCCGACCCCGGCCGCCAGCATCGCAACGAGAAGCGCGCAGATGGCGATTTCCCGTTCAGGATATCCGGACAGAGCCCGCATCGGCGCCTCCCCGGCCAGACCCCTGGATGAGCTCCGCCAGCATCGCCAGCGCCGCGCCGGCATAGATGATGCCGCCCGGCACCCACATGACGATGCCCGCCAGTTGCTGGTCCTCCAGCGGGGTCAGCCCAAACTCCCCGGCATAGCGCGTCTGCGCCACATAGGCGACGCGCGGCGCAAGCGCGATCAGCGCGCCGAGGATGCTCGTATGCAGCATGGTGAGGAAGAGATGCCAGGCGCCGCTTCCCCTCCCTTCCTTCCAGATCACCGCCCACCAGAAGACAACCGCGGTGACGAGGAAGCTCAGATGCTGCAGCCGGTGCAGCAGGCTGCTCGTGACCGTCGCATCGAAAAGCGCCGGCACATGCCATATCCAGATGGCCGCGGCGTGAAGGAGGGTCGCCACGACGCCGGTCGTGGCGATCGTCCACGGCACGTCGATCATGCGGGACCTCACCAGCCGCATCGCCGGACGCCGCAGCGGACGCGGCAGGCCCCAGAAGAGGACGCCGATGGGCCGCGCCAGCACGATCAGGGGCGCCGCGACCGCCATGACGATCTCGTGCTCGATCATGTGGAAGGTGAATAGATGCTCGCCGAGATAATGCAGGGGCGAGACGAGCGCGATCGCGAGCATCAGGAGCCCGGCCCAATAGGCCGTGTCCGACCAGCCCGGAAAGCGCCGGATGGCCGACCGGCGGGAAAGCCTTGCGGCGCCGAGCGCGAAGAGAGCACCGGCGACGAGCAGCGGCACGACGATCCAGGGATCGAATGTCCATTGGAGTGCGCCGTGACCGTCCGTGCCATGCGCAAGGGCAGGCCGTGCGTCGGGCAGCAGGAAGATCAGCAGGGCAATGGCTCGATACATCATAGCCGCGGCACCCAATAGAGACTGGCATAGATGGGAAGCCAGGTGACGATCACGAAGTTCCAGTAGAGGGCGTTGTCCTCGACATCGCCGAAGCGGCGGGGATTCTCGCCATGGCGGGTGAACATCAGCACGGTCAGGACGACGGTATCGACAAGGTCGGTGACGATGTGCGTGGTGTGGAGGCCGAGGATCGTCCAGGTGATCGAGCCATAGGCGCTGTCGTCCCATTTCGTGTGCAGCGCCGGAAACTCGTAGGCGCGGAAGACGAGCGGCACGATGCCGGAGAGACACATGACGAGGAGGCCGAAACGAACGCGGCGCATTTTCCGCTCTCGCGCCCAGCGGCTGACCAGGATATTCGGAACCGCGCTCGCAATCAGGATGGCGGTCAGCACCGTGCCGGCCCACAGATCGGGCGGCGGCGCGTCGATGGGCCACTCGGGCGCAAGACTCATCAGGTAGAAATAGACGGCAAGCGTCAGGCCGAAGCCCGTGCCCTCGATCAGCATGAAGGCGAGCGTTCCCCACCAGGTCGGGCTGGCGCGACCGTCGGCATGGAGCGGAAGATGCGAAACGTCGAGGACCACGCGCTCCTTCATGCCGCGTCCTCCGGTGTGCCCTTCGGCCAGAACCAGCCGATGAGCGTGATCATCAGCGGGATCGATCCCCAGACGATCGCCCAGGGCGAGAAGATCGACCAGATGAGAAGCAGCGACGTCGCAGCGCCGCGAGCAGCGGCCAGATCGAACCGCACGGCGAGGATTCGCGCGCTTCGGGCAAGGCTTCGACGACGCTCGTGACGAGGAGTTCGCGCCGGTCGGTCTGAACGCCGAACGCCATGGGCAATGCGTCGCCGTCCTCCCAGAGCGGGTCCCGGCTGCTCACCACCGGGATCGAACGGAAATTGTAGGGCGGCGGCGGAGAGGCGGTCGCCCATTCGAGCGTCGAGGCATTCCAGGGGTTGTCTCCCGCCGGCAGTCCCTTCCTTCGACTGCGGATCGCATCGATGAAGAAAACGAGAAAACCGGCGGCAAGGACGAGCGAACTGAGGCTGACGAAGAGGTTGAGCCCGGCCCAGGGAAGTTCGGGCTGGTAGGTGTAGACGCGGCGCGGCATGCCGGCGAGGCCGAGGAGATGCATCGGGAAGAAGGTGAGGTGGAAACCGACGAAGATCAGCCAGAACGACCATTTGCCGAGGGTTTCGCTCATCATCCGCCCGGTCATCTTGGGATACCAGTAGTAGACGGCAGCGATCAGCGGGAAGACGGCACCGCCGATCAGCACGTAATGGAAATGCGCGACGACGAAATAGGTATCGTGCACCTGGCTGTCGAAGGGCACCGAGGCGACCATCACGCCGGTCAGACCGCCGATGACGAAGGTGACGATGAAGCCGATGAGGAACAGCAGCGGCGTCTTGAAGACCGGCCGCCCCGCCCAGAGCGTCGCCAGCCAGCAGAAGATCTGCACGCCCGCGGGAACGGCGATCGCCATGCTGGAGGCGGTGAAGAAGCTCTCGCCGACCTTCGGCAGTCCCACGACGAACATGTGATGCACCCAGAGGCCGAAGGCGAGCACGCCCGTCGCGATCAGCGCCAGGACCACAGGCAGGTAGCCGAAGATCGGTCGCCCGACGAAGGCGGGCAGGACGGTCGAGACCATGCCGACGGCCGGCAGGAAGATGATGTAGACCTCTGGATGGCCGAAGAACCAGAAGACGTGCTGCCAGAGCAGCGCGTCGCCGCCTTCGGCGGGATTGTAGAAATGCGTGCCGACGAGCCGGTCCATGATCAGCGTCGAGCTTGCGAACATGATCGCCGGCATCGCCATGATGACGAGGAAGGCCATGACGAGCATTGCCCAGACGAGAAGCGGGATACGGTCGAGCGACATGCCGGGGGCGCGCTGCTTGAAGACCGTGACGACGATCTCGACGGCGATGGCGAGCGCCGAAAGCTCGGTGAAGGTGATCATCTGCGCCCAGATATCGGCGCGCTTGCCGGCATTGTATTCCGGGCCCGCCAGCGGAACATAGGCGAACCAGCCGACATCAGGCCCCGAATCCACCAAGAAGGCTCCCCACAGAAGCAGGCCGCCCACGAGGAAGACCCAGTAGGAATAGGCATTGAGGCGCGGAAAGGCGATGTTGCGCGTTCCCACCATCAGCGGCACGAAATAGATCGCCATCGCCTCCATGACCGGCACGGCAAAGAGGAACATCATGTTGGAGCCGTGCATGGTGAATATCTGGTTGTAGCGGTCCGCATCGAGGAAGCGCGCCTCCGGCCGGGCAAGCTGCAGACGCATCAGAAGGGCCAGAATGCCGCCAAGGGCGAGGAAGACGAAGGCGGTGACGATATAGCGCCGGGCGATGACCTTATGATCGACGGTGGTAAGCGCGCCCCAAAGGCCCGGCGAAGAGCCCCACGTCTCGCCAAGCGCCCGGTCCAGCGCGGCCTCGTCCGGCCTCTCGGCGCCAAGGACGGTCATTTCAGGCCCTCCATATAGGCGGAAACCTGCTGCAGTTCCTCCGGCGTGAGCGGCACGAGCGGCATGTTGTTGCCGGGCTTCAGCGTCTGCGGATCGGCGATCCAGGCGGCAAGCGAGCCGCGGGTCGTCTCGACGAGGCCCGCACCGATCGTGTTCCGGCTCCCGACATGGGTGAGATCGGGGCCGGTCGTGCCTGCCGCCGACGTTCCGCGGATCGTGTGGCAGGCCGCGCATTGGCGGGAAAGAAAGACCGACTTGCCGGCAAGCGCCTCGCCATCGTCTGGCTCGGCCGCGTCAGTGCGCTGGGCCGCTGCCCACCGCGTGAAGCTTTCGGCATCCTCGGCGAGGACGAGAAAGGCCATGTGGCTGTGCTGGAGCCCGCAGAATTCCGCGCATTGGCCGCGATAGACGCCCGGCCGGTCGGCACGAAAGGTAAGGACGTTCTCCCGGCCCGGGATCAGGTCCAGCTTCCCGGCAAGGCTCGGCACCCAGAAGGAATGGATGACGTCGGGGCTTTCGAGGATGACACGGACGGTCTTTCCGACGGGGATATGGATTTCGTTGGCCGTCTGGAACGAGCCGGCACCATCATCATCCTCATAGATGAACTGCCACCACCATTGCTGGGCGCGCACGCGGATCGTGACGTCGGCATCTTGCGCGGGGCCGAGCATGCGGGTCGTGTAGAAGCTCAGAAGGGTCAGAGCGCCGATGATCACGACCGTCGCCGCGACCGCCAGCTTGACCGGACCCGCAAGCGCCTGATCCGGCGTATCCCTGCCGTCCCGCCGGCGCAGAAGCGCAACGGCCAGGACCGCGATCACCGCAAGCCATATCAAGGCGCACACCACGGAGACCGTGATGATGAGGTCCTTCAACGCGGCAGCGGAAGGGCCTTCGGCATCGAGCGCCGACTGCATTCCGCCGCATCCGGCCGGAACGAGCGCCGAGAGCAGAAGGGCCGCAGCGCGCTTCACGGCCGCGGTCCTTCCTCGAACAGGATGGCGGCCGGCGCGCGGTTCTCCGCGGGTCGGGTCTGGGGGTCGTCGTTGCGGCCGGGCGCGCCCAGAGGCGGCGAGTAGGCGCCGATCGTCTTCACGTAGCCGGCAAGCTGCCAGATCTGGTCGATCGTCATCTTGTCCCGGAACGACGGCATGCCGTTGGGCCGGCCGTCGCGGATCGAGGCGGCGATCGACACCATGGACGGGCCGTAATTCCACCAGCCGTCCAGGAAGGCGGGGCCCTTGCCGCCTTCCCCCTCCCCGTGACAGGCCGGACAGCCGAACCAGGCATAGAGCCGCTTGCCCTGCGAAAGCTCATAGGCGCCGCTCTCGAACGGTTTGCCGAGCGCGAAATAGACTTCTGGCGGCGTGCCGCCGATCCCGTTCGGCATCAGCCTGAGCGTTTCCAGGGCTGCCGACACGGGAGGGTCGAGACGCACCTGCCGGCCTTTCCACACGAAACCGAAACCGCCTGCCGCAAGCAGCAGCGCGGCAGCGGAACCCACCTGGAGAAAAGACGGGAAAGGCAAACGCAGGACACGCGACATCGCCGCCTCCGGGCCGTCAGCCGACGGGTTTCCGGCTCGAGCGCGCGAGCCGGATGGGCAGCAGCTTGTAGGAAGGCGTCTTGGCCTTGGGGCTGTGGTGATCCAGCGGGAACAGGGGATTGGTTTCCGGGTAATAGGCCGCGCAGCAACCCTTCGGAATATCGTATCGGACGATCCGGAAGCCCGACACCTGCCGCGGCGTGTGGGGTTCCAGCATGGTGATCAGATCGACGGTGTCGCCGTCGGCAAAGCCGAGGCGGACGATGTCGTCGGCATGCATGAAGATCACCTGCCGTGTACCGTCGACGCCGCGGAAGCGATCGTTGTAGCCATAGATCGTCGTGTTGAACTGGTCGTTGGAGCGCAGCGTGGCGAGGTGAAGCACATCCTCCCCACGCGCTTCGGGCGGGAATTCGGGGAACAGGCGCTCCGGCGTCAGGAAATTCGCCTTTCCCGTCTTGGTGACCCACTTGCGCTCGCGCGCGGGAAGCGGACGGGGAATGCCGCCCGGCTGGAAGAGCCGTTTGTCGAGATTCTTGAACGTTTCCGGATAGGTTCGCTCGATGGCGTGACGGATCTGCGAGTAATCCTCGACCCAGCCGTCCCAGGGCACCCTGCCTCTTTCGAGCGTCGCCTTTGCGATGCCGGCGATGATGGCCGGCTCGGAGAGAAGGTGCGGGCTGGCCGGGCTGGCCCGCCCGCGCGAACCGTGGAAATGCGCGACGGAACTCTCCATGGAAACGGCCTGCGGGCCGCTTGCCTGCTCGTCGATCTCGATGCGCCCGAGACAGGGCAGGAGAAAGGCGATCTCGCCGTGAATAAGATGGCTGCGGTTGAGCTTCGTCGCGATCTGGACGGTCAGGCGAAGCTTGCGCCATGCGGTCTCCAGCGCGGCGGAATCCGGCACCGCACGCACAAAATTGCCGCCGAGGCTGACGAAGGCCCGGGTCTCACCGCGCAGGATCGCCTTGCAGGCATCCACGGCCGTATGGCCCTGCCAGCGGGGCGGCTCGAAATCGTAGAGCGCCTTCAGCTTGTCGAGCGGCACGAGATCGGGCTTTTCCGTAATGCCCACGGTGCGCTGGCCCTGCACGTTGGAATGACCCCGCACGGCGCAGATATTGGCGCCGGGCTTGCCGATATTGCCGCGCAGAAGGGCAAGATTCGCCACCATGTGCACATTCTCGACGCCCATCAGATGCTGGGTGAGCCCCATGCCGTAGACTGTGAGCACGGCATTCGATGCCGCGTAGATGCGGGCCGCTTCCATCATGTCGTGGCGCGTCAGCCCGGAAACGCGTTCCAACTCGTCCCAGGAATGGCTCCGGGCCGCCGCCGCGAACTCCTCGAAACCGGCGGTATGCTGCGCGATGAAATCGTGGTCGAGGACATGTTTCGTGTCGGCCGCCGCGACGGAGGCGGCAAAGGCGACGGCGGCGGCGCTTTCCGGATGCTGCGGCTGCGCATCGGAACCGGAGACCCTGCTGACACCTGCCGCATGCAGCGCGTCGTCAGCCTGGATCAGCGCCTTGCAGACGCCGAAAAGCGCGGCGATGTCGCCGCCGTTTCGCACCTGATAGTAGTTCGAGGAGATGGGCGTTTCCTTGCCGGTGAGCATCTGCCCCGGCGCCTGCGGATTGATGAAGCGCTCGAGGCCCGGCTCGCGCAGAAGGTTGAAGGTGACGATCTTTACGCCTCGGTCCACGGCATCCTGAAGATCGTGGAGCAGGCGCGGCGAAGACGTTCCGACATTCTGCGCCATGTAGAAGATGCAATCGCAATTCTCGAAATCGGAAAGGATCGCCGTCCCGACGGAGGCGCCGATGCTCTCGGGAAGGCCGACCGACGAACTCTCGTGGCACATGTTGGAGGAATCCGGCAGATTGTTGCTGCCGTAGATGCGCGCGAAGAGCTGATACATGTAGGAGGCTTCGAGCGAGGCGCGCCCGGAGGTGTAGAAATCCGCCTTTTCCGGCGCGATCGCCCGTAGCTCCCGCCCGATCTCCTCGAAGGCCGTCTGCCAGTCGACGGGCACGTATTTGTCCGTCGCGGCGTCCCAGCGCATCGGGTGCGTGAGCCTGCCCTGTTCCTCGAGGTCATGATCGAGCCAACTTTCAAGCTCGCTGAGCGTGTGACGCGCGAAGAAGGCCTCGTCCGCGCGCCGGTTGGTGATTTCCCACGCCGTCGCCTTGGCACCGTTCTCACAGAATTCCAGCGGATGCGTCTTGGCCGGCTTCGCCCAGGCACAACTGACGCACATATAGCCTTCCGGCTTGTTCTGCAGCTTGAGCAGGGCTGGTCCGGCGAGCGGCACATGTTCACGGAGCAGGATTTCGCCGACCGACTTGGCCGATCCCCATCCGCCCGCAGGTCCGCTATCGAAGCCAATGCTCGGCGTGCTCTTGGGATGGCTCGTCATTCCTGTACCTCGGACGTTATCGGGATATTTGCCTGGAACACGGCGTCACTCCCCCTGCTCGATGGCGTGCGGCGACGGCTGCTCGCCGGACTGCCCGCTTTCGCGCGGCGTGAAGGCAATGGCGGCGATGATCGCGACGACGAGAACGATGAGGAGCAAGGCGAGGAATATGCGCATGACGGCCCTCCTTTGACCGCCCGAACCACGATGAAGGCAGAACGTTCCCTGCCGCCGTGTCCGCTCGGCTCCCGGGGAAGCACCGGGAACAAACAGAGGCAGCAGGGGTTCGGGAACGTGGTCGGCAACCAGCGCTTCGCGCACGCGACGACGGCAGAGGACAGGCCCATGTTTTACGTCAAGGTAGTGGCTGCGATCGTGATGACGCTTGCGCTCGGCATCATGCTCTTCGCGCTTCTTACCTGACCGAACGCCTGTGGGCTCGCGAGCCCTCGAGTACCACCAGAACGCCGGAAGAAAGCCGCGAGCGCGGTCCCGGCAGCGAGTATCGGCACGTAGACCGCCGGGAGGAGATCATGAGCGATATTTTCGACCTTTCCGCCATCCGCACCGCGCGCGAGCGGCCGGATTCCGACCTCATTCATCAGGATGCCTTCGGCCGTGAAATGCGGACCTATGCCGTTGAATACGAGATGGACGGACGGCGCTGGGGCTTGTCGATCATAGCCTATTCGATGGAGGACGCGGACGCGCGCGTCGCGGCGATGCGCGACAGTCTGGCGCTTTGCGGAGAACTGCACCGGGTGCTGCCGGGTTAACTCTGCCGCTCAGGTCCGGAACGTTTCGCATTCATCCGTGTTCGAGGCTGAGATGGTCGAAAGGAAGGCCGATGGGATCGATGGAAGAATATCTCTGGTTGTTCGCTGTCGCCGGCGGAGCGCTCCTTCTCGGCGCCGCGCTTGTCTACGGGGTTCTGCGTCAAAGGCCGCTCTCCGCATCGGAACAGGAACGGCAAGACCGGCAGGTCCGGAGCCTCTACGGCGACAAGAGCCCCTCCGGTGACGGCCGGTCCCGCGACGGGTCTGATCGGCGCCGGACACGGATCGGACCGCTCGTTCTTGCGGTGGTGTTCATCGTCGTCGGCTGCGCCTTCGGCTACTATGTCGTCAACCAGCCCACCGCCCCCTCGCCTTCGGTCGAAGGGAAGGAAGGCCGGAACGCGCAACCTGCCGGACCGGCCGACCAAGAAGCCTTGCCGGGCCAGCAATAACCGGAATTGCGGCGGCGACCATCGACCTCCTCATGTGGCCCTCAAAGGCCAGACGAAGAGGTCGACGCCCGCTCCGTCGTCAGCAACGGTCGATATAGCGGCGTCCGTAGCGATCGCGATAATAGCATCGGCCGGGCTGATCCTGAACATTGCCGATCAACGCACCCGCCACACCGCCGACGGCCGCGCCAACCGCGGCGCCGCGGACGTTGCCGGTTGCTATGCCGCCCACGACGGCACCCGTCGCCGCGCCGACGCCGGCACCGCGTTCGGTTGCCGTGCAGGCACCCAGCGACAGGCCGATGCAGGCGATAAGGATCATCTTCTTCATTGCTGCCTCCCTGTTTCCACGCAACCCTAACACTTACGCCGGGCACTGGTTCCGTGCAAGGTTCCAGGCCGGTCGCAATTTTTTGAAATACGGGAACAGAAATGCACCATGACGGTTCGACGCTCGTTTGCCCCGCCGACCAGAGGACCGACATGCCGAGCACGACCCATAGGGGGAAGAAGAGCAGGAACGGGGGCGGCGGCGATCCTGTGCTTGCGACATGTCTGCCGGCGTGGGTGGCGCGTTCTCTCGAAAACGGCGGCATCCGCCGTCTCAGCCAGCTCAACGGCTGGGAGGATGCCGACCTCCTTCAGTTGCGCGGCATCGGGCCGCGCTCGGTGGAACTGATCCGAACCGCTCTGCGGCACGCCCGCAAGAGCGCGAAACCCAAGACGACCCGACAATAGGAACCAGGCATGGATACGGGACAATTGCAGAGCACGATCAAGGCCATGGGCCCGTGGTTTCACAATCTCCGGATCAACGGCGTCGAGACCGCCCCCGATCACTTCCTCGGCGACTATCCTTCGTTCAAATGGGCGCGTTTCCAGCATGTTCTGCCCGATGATCTCGGGGGCTGCAGCGTCCTCGACATCGGCTGCAATGCCGGCTTCTATGCTCTTGAGATGAAACGGAGAAATGCCGGCCGGGTCGTCGCGATCGATTCCGACCCGCATTACCTGCGGCAGGCGGAATTCGCAGCGCGGCAGGCCGGTCAAACCATCGAATTCCACGAAATGTCGGTCTACGACGTCGCCCGTCTCGGAGAAAAGTTCGACCTCGTCCTCTTCATGGGCGTGCTCTACCACCTGCGCCACCCCTTGCTCGCGCTCGACCTTCTCCACGAGCATGTGGTGAAGGACAAGATGCTCTTCCAATGCATGCAGCGCGGCGAAAGGCAGATCGCCGCGGTTCAGGAAAATCACGGCTTTTCCGATACTGCGATCTTCGAACAGCCGGGCTATCCGAAACTCTTCTTCGTCGAGCACCGCTATGCCGACGACCCCACGAACTGGTTCGTACCGAACACCGCGGCCATCGAAGCCATGCTGCGGAGTTCGGGCTTCGTCGTCCTCGAAAACCCCGAACGCGAGGTCTATCTCGTTGAACGCGGCGATCGACCCGCCGCGACGGAGCCGCCGCCGGCGATTGCGCCTGCCGTCTAGCTCATCTCCCCCATCAGGCCGTTCAGACGGCGGGCGTAACGCTCCAGCAGATTTGCGATCCGATCGCGTTCAGCGCTCGACGATACGGAGAGGGCGTTCGTCCACAAGCCGATCTGGAAGCC
This sequence comes from uncultured Shinella sp., assembly GCA_966243085.1. Lineage (GTDB taxonomy): Bacteria > Pseudomonadota > Alphaproteobacteria > Rhizobiales > Rhizobiaceae > Shinella. The sequence goes on along the minus strand of CBIMFD010000005.1, from coordinate 9,818 downwards.
GAGATAACAGGCCTCGAAGACCGTCAGCAGGTCGTCCGGCAGTTCACGATCCGCCTCGCGTTCGACGATCGCCGCAAGCCTCCGCCGCTCCCGAGCGGTCAGCGAGAACTCCACGCAGGCGCCGGCGACATCCCAGGCGATATCCTGGCAGCCGACAAGATCGTGCGCGCCGCTGTGATCGAGCGCATCCGTCTTCAGAATGCGCCCGTCCCCGGTCGCTATCCATTCCCAGACGTGCAGGCGATTGTCCGTATCCACACGGTTCAGCTTCCGCCCCGAGCCCTCGCAGCCCCCCATCCTCCTGCGAAGCCTTTCGGCTATATCGGGCCCCAGCGCTTCGCCGATATTGCAGAGCGCCATCCGGCACAGCGCCTGAAACGAGGCGCCGCCATTCGGTGCGGAGAGATGACGCGCTCTGAAACCGAGATAGCGTCCGGCGGGTTCGATCATCCGCGCTCCCGTCAATCCCGCCTGGTCTCCCGGCAGACCGTCGATCCATTCCTCCATCAGGAATCCGTGGCAGGTGCCGACAATCCTCGGCGTGAACCCGGCCGCACTCAACACATTGCCTTTGCGCTCCTTTTCCTCGCTCAGTCCTGCCAGACCCGAGAATTTTACCAGCCATCTCCGCTTCCCGTCCCCGAGCAGGAATTTGCGTTTTTCCATCTGCATGTCGCTCGGCGGCCGTTCGCGGGAGGGGTAATGAATGTCCCGCCAGATGCCGCCGGAGATGTCCCGCCAAAGACGGCCGCCTGCCCCTGGCTGCTCGCTTGCCCAGGTTTGAAGGCGATGGTCCGGCCGGGGAGTCCCGATCAGCAGATCGTCCATCGCAACCACATGCCGCGGCCGCTCGCGCCAGCGGCGCCGATGCGCGTCGCTCGCTTGCGGCCCCGGATCTCCCGCGTGGCTTGGAAAGAAATGGATCCTAGCTGGCGAAACCTCTCGCGATTCCAGCCAGTCCGCTACGCTGCCGAACGAGCTTCCCGACAAACCGGGGCCCTCGTCCACGATGGCGAAATCGCAACGGGGATCGGCAAGGATCTGCCGGGAGAATTCGTCCGTAACCTCTACCCGGCGGGCGAAGGGATGTCCGGTCGGCCTGAGCGAGAAGGCCGGCCCGGCCTCCAGCCCCGCCGCGACGAGGGCGGCAAGACCGAGCCCGATGCTGCGCAAGCCGATTACGACCGTCCGCGAGGAAAGGCCCGACCGTCTGGCCGCTTCGATATAGGCTTCGGGATAGAGCGCGTAAAAGGCATAGCCTTCGGGTCTCTTCAGGCGCACTGGCGCGGTGCTGTCCATGAGCCGCAAGCGCCCGTGCCAGTCATGCGGAAGGGTCAGGACGCCGCCGAACCCGCCGTCCCACGAAAGTTTGACGGCCTGCGCCAATTCGCCGAGCAAGGCTGCGCCGGATTGCTGGACGAGGGAAACGTCGTCGGCCTGCCGCACCGCGAACGCCTCGTCGGCAAGCCCCTGCAGCAGCGCACCCGTTTCGATGAAGGCCGTCACGAGCATCTCGTGGCGCTGTCGGCCTGCGGGCGCCCGTTCGACGGCGAGCAGCTTTTCCGCGATGCGGCGCCTCAACTCGGCGGGCCGCGCCTGTCCTTCGATGTCGCCATAGACAAGCATGCCCGATCTCGCCGCGGTGCCTGCATTCTTTTCGGAACCAATCCGAAAGATGCTTGTTGGGAAGCTTTGTTGATGCCTGGAGGTTCCGATGACAGCGAGAAAAATCCGCGTAGGCCTGGTCGGCGTCGGAAACTGTGCGTCGTCCCTCGTGCAGGGGTTGACCTATTATCAGGACGCCAAGGGCAACGAGCCGGTTCCGGGTCTCATGCATGTGGAACTCGGTGGCTACCCCATCGACAGCATCGAGATCTCCGCCGCCTTCGACGTGGCGGCAGCGAAGGTCGGACGGGATGTCGCGGAGGCGATCTATGCGGAGCCGAACAACACCCATCGCTTTGCCGACGTGGCGCCGACCGGCGTTCTTGTCCGCCGCGGCAAGACACTCGACAGCATCGGGAAGTATCTGCGCGACGAGATCGCGGAATCGGACGAGCCGGTGTCGGATGTCGCGCACATCCTCAAGGAAACCGGCACGGACGTGCTGGTCTCGTACCTTCCCGTCGGCTCAGAGGAGGCGACGAAATGGTATGCGGAACAGGCGCTTGCCGCCGGCTGCGCCTTCATCAACTGCATCCCGGTCTTCATCGCCTCCAAGGAGGAATGGCAGCAGCGTTTCTCGGAGCGAAACCTCCCGCTGATCGGCGACGACATCAAGAGCCAGGTCGGCGCGACGATCGTTCACCGGCTGCTGGTCAACCTCTTCCGCGAGCGCGGAGTCCGCATCGACCGGACCTACCAGTTGAATTTCGGCGGCAACACTGACTTCCTCAACATGCTGGAGCGCGAACGGCTGGAATCCAAGAAGGTTTCCAAGACGCAGTCCGTGACCAGCCAGCTCGACGTTCCCCTGGCGCCGGACGACATCCATGTCGGCCCGAGCGACCATGTGCCGTGGTTGGCGGACCGCAAATGGGCCTATATCCGGCTGGAAGGCACCACGTTCGGCGGGGTGCCGCTGAATGCCGAACTCAAACTGGAGGTCTGGGACTCGCCCAATTCGGCGGGTGTCGTCATCGACGCGATCCGCTGTGCGAAGCTTGCCCTCGACCGTGGCATCGGCGGCCCACTGACGGGCCCGTCGAGCTATTTCATGAAGTCGCCGCCGCAGCAGTTCACCGACCATGAAGCGCGCCGGCGAACGCAGGACTTCATCGACGACCAGGAAGACTTGCTGCGCGGGGCGGCACAGTGACGCTCACCCTGTTCCTCGTCCGGCACGCGGCCCACGACGATGTGGGCCGGTTCCTTGCCGGGCGATCGGAGCCGGTTCCCCTTGGCGAAGAGGGTCATGCGCAGGCCGGGCGGGTTGCCGAGCGGCTGCGGCAGGAGAACATCGGGGCTGTCTACACGAGCCCGCGCACGCGCACGAAAGAGACCGCCGCCGCGATCGCATCGGCCTGCGGGACGGACACGCCGACGGTGACGGATGCGCTCGACGAGGTCGATTTCGGCGAGTGGTCGGGAAAGGATTTCAAAACCCTCGACGGCGATCCCCTGTGGCGGCGGTGGAACACGGTGCGTAGCCTCGTCCGCGCGCCGGGAGGCGAAACCGTCCTGGAGGCTCAGGCGCGGATCCTGCATCTCGTCGAGACCTTGCGGGAGAACGGGGACGGCAGGCGGATCGTCCTCGTCTCCCATGCCGACGTCATCAAGGCCGCCGTCAGCCATGTGCTCGGACTGCCGCCGGATGCCTGGCCGCGCTTCGACATCGCCCCGGCCTCCGTCACGACCATGGCGGTCGGGGACTGGGGCGCGAAGATCATCACGCTCAACGACATCACGCCATGACCTGACGATCCAACCGGAGAAACGCCATGATCGAAGCCGCCATGATCTGGAACGAACCCAACAACAAGTCGCACTGGGATCCCGAGATCGACCCCGACTGGTCGCGGTTCGCCGAAATGGCGATCCTCGCGGCCGATGCCATCGCCGAGAAGAACCCGGCCCTTACCCGCGTGCTCGGCGGCATCTCGCCGATCGATCCGAACTTCATGATGCGCATGAGGGACTATGGCGTGCTCGACCGTCTCGACGCGGTCGCGGTTCACGGGTTCCCGCTCGACTGGAATCTTTGGCAGATCCACGAATGGCCTGCGAGGATCGCGGAGATCCGCGCCGTCACGGATCTGCCGATCTGGGTCAGCGAAGTCGGCGTCTCGACCTTCGGCGCGGAAGAAGTGCAACTCTGGGGTCTGAAGCGCACGGCGGAACTGCTGAAGGGCCGGGTCGAGCGATGCCAATGGTACAGTCTCTACGATCTGCCGCGCGCCTGGGAGGCGACGACCCGGCACCGGGAGGCGGAGGGCTCGTCTTATTACCGGCATTTCTACATGGGTCTCCTGCGCGAGGACGGCACGCCGAAGCCGGCGCTTGCAGAATTTTCCCGTCACACGCCCGAACTCGGTATCGTGCAATGGTTCCATTTCGAGGATCATCGGCTGGACGAGGCGGTGCGTTGGCTGAAACGGCTCGGTGTCAGATCGCTGCGGACGGGCCTTTCCTGGGCGGACCGTTTCCGCCCGAACGCGCTCGACTGGTTCGACCGGCAGATGGCGGCGCTCGAGGAATTCGACGTGACGGTGACGTTCTGTTTCACGCCGGAACACCGCGGCATCGCCTCCCACCATACCAGCGCGCCTCTGGTGCCGGAGGAATTCGCCGCCTTCTGCGCGGAAATGATCGAGCGTTATGCGCCTCGGCAGGGTGCTGGGCCCTCGGCGCTCACCACACGGGAGTCAATGCCGCTCCTCGCCCCCCGATAGTCCGAACCAGCCGGCGATGCGGCCTGCAAGCCCCCGCGAATAGGCAAGTCCGTGATAGCACGTAAGCGACGCCCGCGCCCAGGCTAGGTAGAGCGCCGGCAACCGGGCCGCGCGCGCCAGAAAGAAGACGCGGTGGCTCCACCGGCTTATCCCGTAGCGCATGAGGTAGATGGCCTTGCGATGTGCACTGAGGGGATAGCTTCCCGGCTTCACGCGTTTTCGAGGCCGGACGCGCGGCGGCGCGAAGGTCTGGCGGAACGACAATCCTTCCCGGCGCTGGCGAAAGCCGGCCGCCTGGGTCGATACCACGAAGTCGGCGTCGACTTCGGTGAGGGCGAGGCGCCGTTCGGCAATGCCGGCCTCGATGATCGGCAACAGGGCCGGCGAGCGCACGAGCACGACGTTCGTCCCCCTCCCGTCGGAGGAATAGGGCTCGCGCCACGCATCGCCGAAGACGATATCTGCGGTTTCCGCCACGACATCGTCGCAGAAATTGCAGGCCGAATTCTGGAAGAAGCCGGCGCCCCAGTCGCCGTCGGCGAAGTGCCACCAGTCCTCGCCGTGCCGCGTGCCGTCCGTCAGGATCAGTTCGGCCCGATACCAGTTCGCCGGCCGGTCGGGCGCCTTCACCCGGTAGTCGAAAGCCGTCGCCGCGCCGATGTCCTGCCCCATCTGCCAGGCAAAACTCTCCGCCATTCGGGCGCTCTTCATATGGCCGCAGACGAGGCCGAGCGTATAGACGATGCGGTCCTGCAGGATGGGATCCTGCTCGCACGCAAGACGCACGGCCTTGATGAAACAGGGTATGCCCACGATCGCATAGCGGCCCGGCACGCCGCGGATCTCCCCCAGAACATCGGACAGTTCGACGGGGTAGTATCGGGATTTCGCGCCCGCACGGATCGCCTCGGGACTGCGGGAAAGCGTGTAGCCGAAGAGACGATTGCCGGGCTCGCCTCCTCCGAGAGGGCCGACATGCGCCACCCCGTCGACCATGTTCCGGCGCAGGAGTTCCGCGGCAACCCAGGTGACGAGCCCGCCGGAGCTTCCGGCCGCCCGATATGCGCCTTCCTCCGCATGGCCGACATAGGCCGCCTCGTAGCGGCCCAGCAGAGCGTGGCCGACGTGCGCGGAAGGAAAGAGGCGGGCGGCCAGCGCGTCCTCGTCGGCAGCGAACGGGGAAAACGGGCAGAGCGCTTCGAAGCCCGGCTCCTGCCTGTCGTTCAGCCAGCGTCTCGGCCCTGTCGGCCGCATCTGACCGTACCGGTCGAAATCCATCCGCGCGCCGGATTTCGCGCCGACACAAACGCCGCAGCCGATACAGAGGCCGGAGTCCAGCATGTCCCGGCGGGACAAGGACGATCGTGTGTGGCGGTCAGGTGACGACATGGCGAAGATAGGCCATGGAACAGCGTCGCAGGTCGCCGATACGGCTTGAGAGCGTTGCGTCCAGCGGCTCGTCCAGATTGGCGTGCAGTTGCGCAAGCGAGGTCGTTTCGTCGGCGACATGGCGCCCCGCGCCAACGGTCGCCGCCAGATCGCGCACCTTGTTCGCCCGGTAGTCCGACAGGACACATACGAACGGCTTTTCGTTGACCAGCGAGAAGACGCAGCCATGGAAGAAATTCGTTATCACGGCTTCAGCACCCGCAATGGCTCCCGCGAACGAATCCGGCCCGGCATCGATCCAGTGCTCTTCCACCCAGTCGTTCCTGTAACCGATGCTGACAAGCGTGATCTTGCGCCTGTCGGCCCAGGTCCGGACCGCCTCTTGCAGCCAGACAGGAAAACTGTGGCCGTAGACCACCGCATAGGTTCCCATATCCCGTTCCGGCCGCGCCGGGGAGATCGCATCCGGAAAGAGGAGGCAGGGGTCGAGGACGACCGGCGGGTCGATGCCGAGGGCGGTGCGCAGAATACGGCGCGAATTGATGTCCCGGACGGAAATATGGGTGAACTGCGCCAGCCGCTCGGCCCAGAAGTCGTCGAGCCGCGGCACCGTGAGGTTGCCGAAGCTCGCAGCGTAGGCGGCAAGCCGGCTGTCTGACGACGCTTCGCCGAAGAACAGCGGGCACCCCCCGTACCACGGATGTTTCAGGTTCCAGACCTCGTCGCTGCCGACGAGGATCAGGTCGAGATCGGAAGGCATCACCGGGCAATCGAGCGAAAAGGGAGCGGAGAGAGGCAACTGCTCGAAGGCTGTGAAGAACTTGCGGATCTTTCTTCTGAACAGAGCTTGATCCTCCCTCCCGGTCGCGACGGGAAGCTGGGGCTGCAGCGCACACCGCCATTCCGCGCGATCGACGCGTGCCGAGCGGTGTTCCAGCAGCATCGCCCTGCATCCAAGCGAACGAAGCCCCTCGGCAAGGCAACGGGCCTGCCAGTAGGACCCGTAGTTGATGCAGCGGTGGAATGTCAGGATCCCGGCCGTAACCGCCGAACGAGGCAACGGGCCGACCGGCGTGCGATGCGGCTCGGGCGACGGGCTCCATCTCGCCAACCCCATAGGCGCCTCCATATCTCCTGTTGGGAAGGGCTTTCCAACATCCGTTCCCCGGAAAGGTTCCCGGTGGTCTCGGATGGCGGGCGCGGGCGAATGGCGTCCGCCGTTTTGTCGAACGCGGCCCTTTGGGGTATATTGGTGTCCCCACGGAACATCCGGCCCCCCATTCAGTTCAGCCTGATCGCGTTACCGTACTTGTCGATCGGAAGGGACGTTATGCCCGCTGTGAAAGGCACCCACATCCTGCTTGTCGAGGACGACTATTTTCTCGCCACGGAACTTGAGCGCTACTTTTCCGCGCTGGGCGCTTCGGTTCTGGGGCCGGCTCCGTCGACGGAAAGCGCACAGGATTTTCTCGAGGAGGCCGAGGCTGCCATTCTCGACGTCCGCCTGGCGGACGGGGATGTGTTTCCGCTCGCCGACGAACTGCTGCGACGCCGCGTACCCTTCGTGTTCTACACGGCCCATTCCGAAACGGCCATTCCTGCACGCTTCCAGCACATCGGCTATCTTCAAAAGCCGGCGCAACCCGACCTCGTCGTCAAGACCCTGTTCGAGCAGCGGGAGTTCCGTCGTCCGGGGCCCGAAGACACGCAGCAAGGTGTGGTGAGTGCCCTTCCTCTCTTGCGTCTGGCAGCGCGCGTGCAAATCGGCGACGAAAAGGCCGCCGACCGGCTCGTCGAACAGACCCTGAGACGGGCGATACGCGAGGCCGGCTCGAAACCGGCGGACGCCAGCGTTCAGGAATGGCTAAGCCGATTGCTGATGGACGTCTATGAGGGACAAGGCACCAGACTCATGAACTGACGCGACGGCATGGATGAAATTAGTCCGTGCCGCTTCCGTTCGACTTCGCCTCCTGCAGATCCAGGGCCACCTGAAGCTCGCGGGAGAGTGTCAGGATACGTTCCGGTATCCGCTCTTGCCGGATTTCTTCTACAAGCTTCTGGATTGCTTTTTCGATGTCGTTTGCCGGGGTATCGTTCATCGGTGGTGGTTCCATAAGCGTGCCTCCACCCAGGAAGAACGACAGATCGCAAGATCAAGAACACGGCGCTTCAGCGGCTATTAAAGTAAGGTTTTGCGACTCTTAAGGCAATTCGGACTCCCGCGGTATCACTACACTTAGGGAATCACGATCGCGTGTATGATCCGGCTCGCCGAGGCTGCCGCAGCAGTTGCAGGCCGTCTAACCAGACGGCCTGCAAATCGTTCCGCAAAATGATGTCGGTTTTCTCAAACGCCTGAAATCGATGCGATCAACATGCCGGCGCTACCCGTCGCGATCCGTGTCGCCGTTCTGGAACAGGCGTCCCGTACTGGAGGGAGGCATATCGCCTTCGAGCCCGGTCTCGGAAGCGAACGAGGCAGAAGCGCCCTCGCCCACATCGAGCGCTTCGCCGCTCGTCGCTTCACTTGGACGCTCTTCAAACCGCGTCAGTTGAATCATCACGGCTTTCGCCCGCAGGACTGCATCCTCATCCCGCAGACCATCCGCGGACAATCGGACGCAAACTTCCTCGTTTCCTTCTCCCGCAAACACGACGGTGGTCGTGTGATCGTCGTTCGCGCTGACATGTGTGTCGATGAGTTGCATGATCGCCTCCTGTTTGCCTTTTCAATGCCGCTTGGAAGGCTCGGGTTCCCTCTCGAATTGGCGGGCGGCAAGGAACAAAGGTCCGGCGCGCGGGTTGAATGGGCCGTCGATGTCGAAGGGATGTCGGCATGATTGGAACAAGGAGCAGAACGATGCCCACGAAGACGATGGAAGACCTTTTTTTCGATGGGGTCAAAGATATCTATTACGCGGAACGCAAGATCGTCTCCGCACTGAAGAAGATGGCCCGTGGCGCGCAGGCCGAAGACCTGAAAGCCGCATTCGACCAGCATCTGCAGGAAACCGAAAACCAGGTGGAGCGGCTCGTGCAGGTTTTCGAGCTTCTCGGCAAACCCGCACGCGGAAAGACCTGTCCGGCAATCGACGGCATCATCGAGGAGGGCCAGGAGATTCTTGAGGAGTTCAAGGATTCGCCGGCTCTGGACGCGGGCCTGCTCGCCGCCGCACAGGCTGTCGAACATTACGAAATCGCACGCTACGGCACCTTGAAGTCCTGGGCGCTGCAGCTCGGCAAGCAGGACGTCGCCAAGTTGCTCGATCAGACGCTCGCCGAGGAAACGAAGACGGACCAGTCTCTCACCAAGCTCGCCGAAGCGAAGATCAACCGGGACGGCAAGTCCAAAGCCGCCTGACGAGCAAGGGCGGGGTCAGGAACGGCTCCGATCCCGCCCTCCCGCGACGCCGCATCCAGGCTGTGTCCACCGAATCCCGGCCGCGGCGTTCCAGCAGCGATCCTCCCTCGCATCCCGACGCCCAGCCTGGCGTTCCATCGCCGGTTTGTACGTTTTCGTACCGATGAACAGACGCTGGAACCTCCTTGCGCATCGTGCGTTGGAGGGGTGCGTCGTGGGGGAGAAAAGATGCAGCATCCCAGCGAAAAAATTCTGGCACCGGTCCACAAGGTCTTCGACGTGATCGCCTTCTGCCGGTCACACAAAATCGACGAGCGCGAAATCCTCAAGCTCGTGTCCCTGGTCGGCCGTTTCGCAAGTCGGCTGGAAATCCAGATGAACCTTACAAAAAGGCCGCCGCGTTTCCGATAGGGACGCTGTACGGGGCCCTGCCCCGCAACCACAATTCCAAGAGAATCCCGCTTCTTCGTTGAGGCGGCTCCTGGCACACACCCGATTTCCGGCAAAGGCCGGCCTCGTGATGTTGACCGGAACATTTCCCGACGCGCCCGGTTGGGCGGCGTTTTCATCCAACCGAAGGAGACGGAAATGTTCTACACCGATGGCAAGCTGCAATTTCCCGTGCGCGTCGAGACCCCGGACCCGCAATTCGCGCGAGCGCTCCAGCAGGCGAT
>CBIMFD010000004.1:0-36582 GCA_966243085.1 uncultured Shinella sp. | reverse complement strand
CGGAGCTGTTCCTTCTGGATCGCCGCGCGGGTGCCGGAGCCGAGAATGCCGTCGATCTTGCCGACGTCGTGGCCGAGCGCCTGCAGCTTGGTCTGGAGTTGTTTCATGGCCTCGTCGGAAAGGCCTTCCTCCGGGGTGCCGCGCTCGTAGGCCGGGGCGCCGCCGAGGCGGGTCGCGAAATAGGCCGCAGACGTCGTGTAGATGAACGACTGGTTCCATTCGAGATAGATGTTGAAGTTCGGATAGGTGATGAAGGCCGGGCCCTTGCGGCCCTGCGGCAGGACCAGCGAGGCCTCGAGATTGCCGAAGGAGGTGTCGCCGTCGCGCGGCTTGACGCCGAGCGCGAACCAGTCGGCGGCCTTCATGCCCGTCTGAAGGCCGGTCTTCTCGAAGGGCATGACGTCCGGCACGGAAACTTCCTGGATCCAGGGCTGTCTCTTCGTGAAGCCGAGGTGCTGGATGAATTTGGCGGCCGTCAGGATGGCGTCCGGCGCGCTCTTCTTCACGTCGATATGGCCGTCGCCGTCGCCGTCGACGCCGAAGGCGATGATATCCCGCGGCAGCATCTGCACCTGGCCGATCTCGCCGGCCCAGGCGCCCGTCGTGCCGTTCGGGTCGAGGTCGCCATGGCCGACCATCTCAATGGCGGCGAGAAGCTGCGGGCGGAAGATCTCCGGGCGGCGGCAGTCATGCGAAAGCGTGACGAGAGCGTTGCGGGTGTTGAAATCGCCCTGCACGGCGCCGAAATCGGTTTCCATGGCCCAGAAAGCGGCGATCACCTGGCCGGGAACGCCGAATTCCTGCTCGGCGCGGGCAAAGACCGGGGCGAGGTCCTTCAGCTTCCTGCGGCCGATATCGAGACGGGCCTGGCTGACGGTACGCTGGGAGAATTCGAGGAAGGTCTGACGGAAGACGCCCTGCGCGCGGTCACGCGAGAGTACCTTCTGGTCGATCGCAGCGCCTGCGAGCGCCCGGTCGGCGACGTCGGCCGAAACGCCGAGCGTCTGCGCCTCGGCCTTCACGCCGTCGAGGAAGGCTGCAAGGTCGCCGCCGCAGGCGGGGGCCGTCTGGGCCTGCGCGCCGCCGGCGAGAAGGAAAGCCGCAAGGCCTGCCGCCAGAGTCGTCTTGAGGTTCTGCCGCATCACGTTCTCCTGGATCCGTTGTCCGCCCGGCTGTCTCAGATGAATGTGACGGAAGCAAGAAGAAAAAGGCAAGCATGGCGTGTGGAGCCCGCCTTGCCCGGAAAAAGTTTGTTCTCAGCGGGAAACCGAGGCGACCCAGGCGTTCCAGTTCTTCGCCGAGCCGGCGAAGACGTTGATGTCCGTGTGTTCGCCGGCAACGCCGGGCACGACGCCCGTCGAGGTATATTGCCAGAACGCCCATTTGCGCGCCGGGTAGATGTTCTCCGGATGGTCGGCGACCGAGCGCAGCCAGAAATGGTACTCGTCGAAATAGCCGGAGAGGTTGTCGCGATGGAAGTCGACCGTCGTATAGATGATCGGCCGCTTGCCGTAATGTGCCTCGAGCCTATCCATGAAGCGCTTGAGGACGGTGCGCACCTCCTCTGCCGGCGGGCGCAGCCTGCAGGTGGGCGAAGCGGGGTTCCATTCCGCATCGAGGACGGGGGGAAGCTGCACGGCTTCCTTCGGCACGTTGGCGATGAACCAGTCGGCCTGCGCATCCGCCGTCGAACAGAAATAGTAGAAGTGGTAGGGCGCGTGGGCGAGGCCGGCGACCCGCGCACCGCGCCAGTATTCGGCAAAGCGGCTGTCGAGGCGGTCGGTGCCTTCGGTCGCTTTCAGGAAGGCGAAGGAGACGCCGCTCTTCTTCACCGTCTGCCAGTCGATGTCGCCGTTCCATTTGGAAACGTCGATGCCGTGTATCTGATGGCGGTGGGGGCTGCGTTTGCCGAAGTCCTGCGGATCCTTGTCCGCGAAGCGCGGAAGCGAGGCTGTCGACAGCAGATCGTAGTCGGTGGTCGAGCACGATGCTGCAAGAAGGGCGAGAGGCAGGAGTGCCGGAAGGAGCCGACGCATGGATGTCCCGTTGTTCGCGTGTTTACCAAGCCTGCCTCGAAAGGGGCGGGCCGTAAAGAGGCACACGCGAGACGGGCCTTCGACCTATCGCGCATTTCCGTAAAATTACGGTTAGCGGGACGTTAAGGACGCAGCAAGGCGGAGCGGCGCGCCGGCGCCGCCCCGTTTCGTCCGTACGTCGCAGCGTCAGAACTTCATGCTGACGCCGACCATGATGGCGTGCGAATCGATATCGCCGTCGAGCCCTGCGGTGCCGAAGATGTCCGACTTGCTGTAGTCGGAATAGCGATACTCGACGCGCCCCGCCACGTTGTCGGTGAAGGCGTGCTCGACACCGGCGCCGATCGTCCAGCCGTGCAGGGTTTCGCCCTCGCTCGCGCCGGTCGTGACGTTGTCCAGCTTGGCATGGGTGAAGGCGTAGCCGCCGGTGCCGTAGATCAGGGTGCGATCGATGGCATAGCCGATGCGCGCGCGCACCGAACCGCCCCAGGTCGTTTCCGTCTCCAGCGTCGTGCCGCCGACGGCGAAGCGCTCGTCGTTGAAGTCGCGCTTGATGTCGGCTTCGACGCCGTACACCCAGCCGTCGTTGAAGAAATTGTAGCCCGCATAGCCGCCGAGGGCGAAGCCGTTCAGGTCACGGTCTATGCCGGCAGCGCCGCCGGCGGAATAGTCCACGCCCGTCCAGGCGTAGCCCGTGTTCACGCCGACATAGAAGCCGCCCCAGTCGTAGATGCCCGCCACCTCGGTGATCGGGGTTTCCACCGGTGGTTCGGCCACGGCCATATCGGCCGAAAAGGCCGGAATTGCACTGGCGCTCAAGAGGATGCCGGCGGCACCGAAGATCATGGATTTCATGGAATGGTCCTTCCCGCTCGATACTCGCGCGAAGCCCCGCGCGCGAATGACAACAATGCCTCCAACGCACAAGGCGGGCCGCGGTTCCCGAAAAAGACGCTCCCTGCTATTTCTTGGGGTGCGAATGCCAAGAGATGCTTAACACTCTGTCATCCTTTGTCCGCTAGAACAGCCCCCAGGCCTTGGTGGCCGAATGCGCGCTGTTGTCATGATAACAACGGTTTAGGGTTACATGATGTTGAAAACCTCGTTGCCGGGGACCGGCCGGCGTCCTGCGCTTGCGGGAGCGGTCTTCGGAGCCTTCCTTCCCGCCGCCTGCCTTGCTGCCGATCATCTTCTGAGCACCTATGTCGGGGCAGATATCCCCGGCGTTTCCGCTTCTGCCGTAACGGCGCTTGCGCTCGCGCCGGTCTTCGGCGCCGGCTTCTACCGGCTGGGGCGGCAAAGGGCGCGGCTCGTTGCGGAATTGCGCCGGCGGCGCAAGCGGGAGGGAAGGCTGGTACGGGGCCTTTATCACGACCGGCTGACCGGGCTTGCCAACCGCTTCTGCCTGGAGCGGGACATCCGCGACCTGTTGCGGGGCGGCGCCGCGCAAAGCCGTCCGGCGCTGCTGCTTCTCGACCTCGACCGCTTCAAGGCCGTCAACGACGGCCTCGGGCACGATGCCGGCGACCAGCTTCTGGCAGCGCTCGCCACGCGCCTGACGCAGGCACTTCGCGCGACGGGCAAGGTCTACCGCCTCGGCGGCGACGAATTCGTGGTGACGATCCCGGGCGCGCCGTCGAAAGGCAAGGTGGAGGATACCTGCCGCGCCATTCGCGCGCTCCTTGCCGAACCGTTCGACCTGGGGGAGGCGCGTGTGGCGAGCGGATGCAGCATCGGCGTCACCTTCCTGGAACCCGGCGATGCCACGATGTCCGAGCTCGTCAAGCGCGCGGATATCGCGCTTTATGCCGCCAAGGGCGCGCCGGATGGTTTCCGCCTCTTCGATGCGGCGCTCGCGGCGGAGAGTGCCGGCCGCACGGCGCTTGCCGAGGATATCGCCCGGGGACTTCCGGCGGGCGAGTTCTTCCTCGAATACCAGCCGATCGTCGGCATCGAGAGCCGCGCGGTGCGGGCCTTCGAGGCGCTGCTGCGCTGGCGCCATCCGGAACGGGGAACGCTCCTGCCGGGTGCCTTCCTGCCGATCGCGGAAAAGGCCGGCCTCATTCGCCCGCTCGGCAACCGGGCGCTGCGGGAAGCCTGCAAGGCCGCAGCCGGCTGGCCGGCGCCGACAGGCGTCGCCGTCAACGTCGCCGGCGACCAGTTGAGGGATCGCGCCTTCGTCGATCACGTCGCCGAATGCCTTCGCGAGAGCGGCCTTGCGCCGGGGCGGCTGACGGTGGAGGTGCGCGAGGCCGTCTTCCTTGCGGATGCGGTCGTTCGGGAAACCCTCGGTGCGCTGCGCGCCCGCGGCGTGCGGATCGCGCTCGAAGGGTTCGGGGCCGGTCCGTCCGCCATCGAGAGCCTGCGCGCCCTGCCCATAGACGGGTTGAAGATCGACCGCGCCCTTGTCCGCACGATGGCGGAGAACGAGCGCGACGGCGATCTGGTGGATATCCTCCTACGTCTCGGCCGGGCGTTCCAGGTGACGGCGACGGTGGTGGGTATCGAGACGGAAGGCCAGCTCGATTTCCTGCGGCAGCACGGGACATGCGAGGTGCAGGGCGACCTGATCTGCCCGCCCGTTTGCGCCGCGGATGCTTCTGCCCTACTGGCGCGGCCGGAAAGCCGGCTCTCCGCCTGAGGCTTCCGCGGATGCTAAAGGCCTTTTCATCGCGGCGGATTCCTGATTGTCTCCGGAACTCGAAGGAGAGGCCGCAATGAGACGATTCTACAGGCTGGCCGCTTGGGCGCTTTCCGTTCTCGCCCTTGTCCTGGTCGTCGGGACAAGCTGGCTTATCGTATCGCCGCCCGCGCTCTTCAGCGTCGGCTCGGCCTATGCGGCCAAGATCGTCTGCTCCAGCGTTTTCGTTTCCGGCCGCGATGCGGATGCGGTGCTTGCCGAGGACGTGCAGGCCCCCGGCCATCCGCTTCTCCGGCTCATGGGGCAGAGGGTCGATTACGAGGAAAAGACCGTCACGACCCATCTCATCGGCATTTTCGCGCCCGGCTATGCCGTCTGGCACGACGGCTTCGGCTGCTCCAGCGTGCCGGACGGCGACTTCCGTGCCGCGCAGCAGGCCGTGTCGGATGTCCCCCTGCCGGATATCCCGGCGGGTGACCCCGCCGTGGCCTGGCCGGACGGAGAGGCGGTGGCGCCGGACGAGCGGCTTGCCGCGGTGCTTGCCGATCCGGCGCTCGCCGGTCCCGGCATGCGGGCGATCGTGGTTGTCAAGGACGGCCGCATAGTTGCGGAGCGCTACGGCGAGGGCTTTTCGGCGGCAACGCCGCTCCTCGGCTGGTCGATGACGAAGTCGGTCAATGCCGCGCTCATCGGCAGGCTGTTTGCGGCCGGGGCGCTTTCGCCGGACATGGCCGGGCTCTTTCCCGAATGGGGCGGGGACGCGCGCTCGCGCATCACGCTGGCGCAGCTTCTGGCGATGGAGAGCGGGCTCGCCTTCAACGAGGATTACGGCACCGTCACCGACGTCACCCGCATGCTCTTTCTCGAGCCGGACATGACGCGCTTCGTCCTCTCGCTGCCGCTCGAGGCCAATCCGGGCGAAAAGTTCAACTATTCCAGCGGCACGGCGGTGCTGCTCTCGCGCCTGTGGATGGGCGCGCTCGGCGGGCGCGTGCAGGCGCTGTCCTTCCCGGCGCGCGGGCTCTTCGCACCGCTCGGCATGGCAAGCGCGGTCATGGAGCCGGACGAGACCGGCATCTTCGTCGGCTCCTCCTATATGTATGCCAGCGCGCGCGACTGGGCGCGCTTTGCGCTGCTCCTGCTTCAGGACGGCGTGTGGAGGGGAAGCCGGCTGCTGCCGGAAGGGTTCGTCGCGGCCATGGCGGCGCCCACCGAGGCTTCCGGCGGCGTCTACAGCCATATGCAGAGCTGGACGCAGGGGCCGGGCGACAGGAGCGATGCCGATTACGGCCTGCCGGAGGATGCCTTCTGGCTGCTCGGGCACGACGGCCAGTCGGTCGCGGTTCTTCCCTCGCAAAGGCTCGCGGTGATCCGGCTGGGGCTGACGCCGTCGAAACTCGGCTATCGGCCCCAGCCGCTGGTGAAGTGCATCCTCGACGGGATGGACGCGTCGAACGTGGCGGCCGGTCAGGCGCCGACCTGAGCGATCCAGTCGTTGAGGTTGTAGGTGTTGGAGATGCGCGCGACCTTGCCGTCGCGGATCTCGAAGAAGGCGCCGGCAGGCAGGACATAGGTCTGGCCGTTCGCTTCCGGCAGGCCCTCGTCGGTGGCGAGATACTGGCCGTTGACGACGAATTCCGCCGCGCCGCGGGTGCCGTCGTCGTTCGCCATGACGACGATGTCGGTCAGCGTCTCGCGATAGGAGCGGTTCATGTGTTCCATGAAGGTGCGGAAGGCGTCCTTGCCGACCTGACGGCCGCCCTGGTTGATGTCGTGGATCACGTCGTCGTGCAAGAGATCGAAGAAGGCCTCCATGTCCTGCCTGTTGAAAGCATCGTAATAGGCGCGGATCGTCTCTTTTGCCGACATGTCATCCCTCGTATCGTTGTCGTGTGGCCGCAGCCCTTATAGCATTGTTCAAGCCTTTGGGAACATTCACGGATATGCAGATCGAAACCGTCCACGGACAGGCCGTGACGCCCTATGTCGCGGATCTCGCGCGCCTGCGCACCGAGGTCTTCCGCGCCTTTCCCTACCTCTACGAGGGCAGCGAGGACTACGAGGCCTCCTACCTTCGGACCTATGCGCAGTCGCCGGAAAGCCTCTTCGTGCTGGCGCTCGACGGGAGGCGCATCGTCGGCGCCTCGACGGGCGTGCCGATGACGGATGCCGCGGCCGAATTCAGGGCGCCCTTCGCCGATGCCGGGATCGATCCAGCGGGCGTGTTCTATTTCGGCGAATCCGTGCTGCTGCCGCAATATAGGGGCAGGGGGCTCGGCGTGCGCTTCTTCGAGGAACGCGAGGTCTATGCGCGCCGGCTCGGCCGCTTCGACTGGTGCGCCTTCTGCGCGGTGGAGCGGCCGAAGGATCACCCGCTCCGGCCCGCCGATTACATGCCGCTCGACGATTTCTGGGGCAAGCGCGGATACGAGCACCGCCCGGACCTGCGCACGGTGCTCGAATGGCAGGATATCGGGGAGGCAGGCGAGAGCGGAAAGCCCATGTCGTTCTGGCTGAAGCGGGCGCTGTAGTTACCGCAGCCCCGTCTCGTGGAGCAGGCCCTTGCGTTTGGCGTGGTAATAGTAGCCGGCGGCGTAGAGGCGGACGGCGCCGTCGTTCTTGTCGTCGGCCACCAGCCAGGCGCCGCGCAGGTACTTGCCTGCATATCTGATGTTCGTCTCGGCGTCGAACAGGCCCTCGGCCGGGCCGTCGAAGCCCATGCTCTTGGCCGTTGCGTACTTGATCTGCATCAGGCCGTAATGGC
Organism: uncultured Shinella sp.; assembly: GCA_966243085.1. Lineage (GTDB taxonomy): Bacteria > Pseudomonadota > Alphaproteobacteria > Rhizobiales > Rhizobiaceae > Shinella. The sequence continues at coordinate 29,141 of CBIMFD010000004.1, read as the reverse complement.
CGTTGTTATAGGCCTTGGGATTGTAGCGGCTCTCGCGCTTGACGACCCGGTGCAGAAGCGCTTCGGGAATGCCGTAGATCGCGGCGTATTTGGTGATGAGACCGTCGATCGGCGTGCCGGATCTGGTGAAGGCCTGTTGCGGGACGAGGCCGGTGCGGGTGGTCAGCCCCGCATTGCCGAGAAGCGCCGGCTTGGCGATCGGCACGATCTTGTGGGTGGCGACGAGCTGCTCGAGGCCTTCCGGCTCGCCGGTATCGAAGCCGGGCTCCATGTAGGAGACGCCGATCACCGTCTCGTAGGATTGCGCCGCCGCGGCGACCGGGCTTGCGGCATCGCCGGAATTGCCGGCAAGCGCCGCCGTGGCGGCGGCCGCGTCCGAGACGGGCTTGGCTTCGGCAAGGGCGGAGACCGGAACGGCGGGATCCTCCAGCGAGGCGACCGCCATCGGCAGGGCCTCGGGCGTGTTTTCCGTGCCCGGCTTGGCGACGGGCAGCACGGCATAGGCGACTTCCGTCACGGTGCCGCCGGCGGCCGCAAGCTCCGTGGTTTCCGCCGTGGCGGGGGGCACCGTCGTCCTTGCCGTCGCCGTGTCCTCGGCAACGCTCGCGCAGCCCGCGACGGAGGCCAGAAGCCCCGCACAGGCCAGCGCGGAAAAACGGTGAACGGAGGAATATGCCATGGTCGTCGCTCTCGGTTTGCCGGGATGCGAGGGCGCCGAAACGCCCCGGCTTTCGCAAATCAATCGGCCGCGGCCGTGTCCCGCTCATAGCCGATCGGGTGACGGGCGGCAACCCGCAGGCTTCGCCATGCCTCAGGCGGCGGCCCGCCTGATGCCGATCGTCAGCAATCCGGCTCCGATCAGCAGCGTGCCGCCGGTGCGGTTGACCACCTTCTGGACGGAGGGCTTGCGGATGGTTTTCCGCGCCGCGGAGGCGAGGAGCGCATAGAAGAGCGCATTCAGCGAGCCGAGCACGAGGAAGGTGATCTCGAAGATCGCCATCTGCGGCAGAACCGGCTGCGACACGTCGAGGAACTGCGGCAGGAAGGCGACGAAGAAGACGATGCTCTTGGGGTTGAGGGCCGTCACCACATAGGCGTGGGCGAAGATGCGGAGCGGCTTTCCTTCCGCCGGCGTGTCGCCCTCGGTGCCGATCGAAACGGGCGCCCGCCACAGCTTGACGCCGAGCCAGACGAGATAGGCCGCACCCGCCCATTTCAGCACGGTGAAGATCGCAGCGGAGGTGGCGAGGAGGGCACCGAGGCCGAGCATGGAGGCGGTCATGGCGGTGAAATCGCCGAGCGCCACGCCGGCGACCGTGGCGCCCGCCGCCTTGCGGCCATGGCCGAGCGCATAGGAGATGACGAGGAGGATCGTCGGGCCGGGAATGGCCAGCATGACGGCGGAAGCGACGGCGAAGGCGAGCCAATGGTCGAACGACATGAAAACTCCCCGGATCGAGTGCGGTCCGGGGAGCAAGCCATTGCAATTCCATGCCGTCAAGCGGGATTTCAGGCGGCCGGCTTCCATTTCTGGCCGATGGCGTCCATCACCTCGCCGAACCACTTTGCCGAGGTGTCGAAGTGCTTGCCGCCCTTGATGCGCGGGAATTCGATGGTGCGCAGCTTGCCGCCCTGCGCCTCGTCGTGGCCGGTGACGCCCGAAACCCTGTTCAGCGCGCTTTCGACGGCAAGGTCGGTCATGCTTTGGATGAGGCGGAGGTCGTCGCGGTTGGCCGGAGCCGAACGGGCATAGTAGCCCGACTTCTGCACCATGGAGCGCTCGGCGCCGAGGAGGGCCGCAAACTGCTTGGAGAACCAGTTGCCGACATTGATCGTGTCGATTTTCACATGACCGAAAGCGTCACGCTTGACGGTCTCGCCGGCCGCTTCCCGTTCGGCGACGATGGCGTCGAGGCAGGCGCCTTCCGAAACGAAGAGCGTGACGAAGCCGGTGCGGTCCATGACCGCTCGAAGGCGGGCGGCCTCGGCTTCCAGATTGAAGTCCATCTCCGGCAGGTAGAGGCCGTCGATGTTCTTCAACTGCTTGTTCATCATGAAGCCCTCGACATATTCGTTGCCGTCGGTCTTCTGGATATAGGCCCGCGCCGTCGCGGCGGTGAGCCAGCCGCAATGGCGGCCCATGACCTCGTGGACGACAAGGGTGCGGGGCGCTGCGCTCTGCTCGTTGCTGACATGGTCGAAGAAGCCGGCGCCGACTTCGGCGGCCGTCCAGGCGCCGAGCGACTGACGGATCGGCACGACGTCGTTGTCGACCGTCTTCGGCAGGCCGACGACGGTGAGGTTGTAGCCGTTCGCGCCGAGATAGGCGGCAAGGTCGGCGGCCGTGGTGTTGGTGTCGTCGCCGCCGATCGTGTGCAGGATGGTGATGCCGTCCTTGGCAAGGCGCTCGGCCGCCACGCGCAGCGGGTTCTCGCCTTCCTTGACGAGGCCGCGTTTGACGCAGTCCGCCGCGTTCGTCAGCTTCACGCGGCTGTTGCCGATGGGCGAGCCGCCATAGCGATGGAGGAGCGGCGCCTTCTCGCGCATCTCCTTGGTGATGTCGATGCGGTCGGCAAGCAGCAGGCCCTGGTAGCCCGAGCGATAGGCGACGAGCTCGATTTCCGGCGCGACGTCGCTGTAGCGTTCGATGAGGCCTCCGACTGCCGACGACAGGCAGGGGGCGAGCCCGCCGGCGGTCAGCATTGCGACTTTCTGCTTGGCCATGTTTCCTCCTCGGCTTCAGCACGTCTCGATGGGTGGCCGTTGCGGTCCTTGTCTGCGCAACTGCGCATGCAAAACCGCTCCACACTTTTGCAGGTGTTGCTCGTAGCGCAGAATCCCTTGAAGGGGAACGGCGCGGCGAACTTATCCGCACTCCATGACGTTTTGTCTTCTATGCCTTTCAGGCGAAAATCCGGTGGCCGCGTTTTGGATGCATCCACTTATTGAGGGGCATCAAAATTTTGTCATTCATGGTTTCCTGCCTTGCTTTCCCTGCAATTGTCTGATCAAGATCACCTTATGTTCCAGAATTCGAGAACCTGTTTCGTCAGTGCCGTGTGGGATCGCCTCGTCGGCATGGTCACTGAGGCCGCCAGCAATGTGCTGTCCGGCGTGGTCGAGGCTGTCCGCACGCTGTTCGAGGGCGATGCGGAGACGCGCCGGCAGGTGGCCTTTTCCGTCGCCATGATCGCGCTTTCGGCCAAGATGGCGAAAGCGGACGGCGTCGTGACGACCGCCGAGGTCGATGCCTTCAAGGACATCTTCAAATATCCCGACGACCAGGCGGCCAATGTCGCCCGGCTCTACAACCTCGCCCGGCAGGACGTTGCCGGCTTCGAGGCTTATGCGGAGAAGATGCGCGGGCTGTGCGTCTCCTGCGAGAAGAATTGCCCGATCCTGGAAGACATCGTCGACGGCCTGTTCCACATCGCCAAGGCGGACGGCGTGATCCACGAGAACGAGATGGCCTTCCTCGCCCGGGTGGCGGAGATCTTCGGCATGGCCGAGGAACGCTTCGAGCAGATCACCGCACGGCACGTCCATCTCGGCGGACGCGACCCGTACAAGGTGCTGGGCGTCAAGCCGAGCGACGATTTCGCCGTGATCCGCAGGCGCTACCGCGTGCTTGCGTCGGAGAATCATCCTGATAGGCTGGTGGCGCGTGGCGTGCCGGCCGAGTTCCATCAGATCGCGAACGACCGCATGGCCGCGCTCAACGCTGCCTATGAGGCGATCGAGAAGGAACGCTGCGCTGCATGAGCGCATTCACATGTGACTATGCCGGCGCCGCCGCCGCGCCGTCGCCGAATTTCGGCGAACGGGCGGACGGGCGGCCCCCGGACATCATCCTCCTGCATTATACCGGAATGGCGACGGCGGACGGCGCGCTGAAATGGCTCCGTTCGCCGGAAAGCCAGGTCTCCTGCCACTACTTCGTGCACGAGGACGGACGCGTCGAGCAGCTCGTTCGCGAGGCTGACCGCGCCTGGCACGCCGGGAAGAGCTTCTGGAAGGGCGAGGCGGACATCAATTCCGCCTCCATCGGCGTCGAGATCGCCAATGCCGGCCATCCGGGCGGCCTGCCGGAATTTCCGGAAGCGCAGATCGCGGCGGTCGTGGAACTTTGTCTCGATTGTGGCGGAAGATGGGGCATCGCCCCCGAAAGGGTGCTCGCGCACTCCGACGTGGCCCCCGTCCGCAAGGTCGATCCGGGTGAAAAATTCCCCTGGGGCCGGCTCCATGAAATGGGGGTCGGGCACTGGGTCGAGCCGTCGCCCGTCATGGGCGGGCGCTTCTTCCAGCGGGGCGATGCCGGCCAACCCGTGGAGGCGCTCCAGACCATGCTGTCCATCTACGGCTATGGCGTTGAAACCGATGGGCTTTATTCAGAAAGGACCGAAGGGGCGGTCGCCGCTTTCCAGCGGCATTTCCGGCCCGAACGGGTCGACGGCATCGCCGATTTTTCCACCATCGACACCCTGCACCGGCTGCTTTCCGCCCTTCCGCGGCTGACGGCCTGAGGGGGCACGATTTTCCGCGATTGTTACAGGCTGTAACGGAAGTTTACCGTTTCGCCACATCCTGACCCGAATGGGACTGTTCTTTCCGGATGCGTTCGTTGCAGCGCAATATGCGGTCAGGGCCTGATCGCGCTCAACAAGGATCGAGACATTTGCGCAGGGTGCGCGGCGGATGAAGCCGCGCGCCGAGGCTCATGCCTTTGCGCCAATCGGAGACTGGAACTACATGAGAAGACTTCTTGCCGCCCTCGGCGCGGCCTGCCTTTGTGCGTCCGTTTTTTCCGCCGGCATGGCGCACGCGGCATCCAGCCACAAGACCCAAACGGAAAAGACCCGTTCCCTGTTCCAAGCCAAGGCGAAGACCAAGGAGAAGGTCCGCAAGACGGCAGGCAAGCGCCACAAGCGCAAGACCGTGATCGACAAGGATGGCATCGTCACCGGTTCGCTGAAGACGTTCAAGAGCACGACAGGCTATCCCAGGGCGGAAAATCCGCTGAAGGAGGACGTGAAGACCGCAGGCTATTCCGGCCTCATCCAGTCCTATGCCAAGGCCTATGGCGTTCCGGTCGATCTCGCCCATGCCGTGGTCCGCGTCGAGAGCAATTTCAACCCGCGGGCGCGCGGCAGCGCCGGCGAGATAGGCCTCATGCAGATCAAGCCGGCGACGGCGCGCATGATGGGCTATCGCGGCAGCGCCAAGGGGCTCTACGATCCGGAAACCAACATCAAGTTCGGCATGAAATACCTCGCCATGGCGCAGGACCTCGGCGACGGCACGACCTGCGGCACCATCCTCAAGTACAATGCCGGCCATGGCGCGCGCCGCATGAACCCGGTCTCCAGGCGCTATTGCGGCAAGGTGCAGGCCCTCATCGACTAGGACCGATCGCCATTCAGCCCAATCCGGCCTGCAAATGGCGCTTTCTCGGGCTTCCGGTGCTCACGTACCGAAAGTACGCTGCGCTCCGGGTCCCGAAAAACCACCATTTTCGGCTCGGCCTGAACTGAATGTCGATCGGTCCTGAGGCGACTTTTCGCAGGCTGGAATCGGCTTTCCGCCATGCTATGGCAGGGGCGACAGGTGAGGAGAGCAGGATGCGGCATTTCGATTTCGTCGTCGTCGGCAGGGGCATGATGGGAGCCGCGGCGGCGCGGCATCTGGCGCGAACGGGCGCTTCGGTGGCGCTCGTCGGGCGCGGGGAGCCGGCTGACTGGCAGGCGCATGACGGCGTCTTCGCCAGCCATTACGACAGCGGCCGCATCACCCGCACGATCGATAACGATCCCGACTGGGCGCTGCTCGCCAACCGATCCATCGCCCGCTACCGGGACATCGAGGCCGAGAGCGGCATCGGCTTCTACGGCGAGACCGGGTGCCTCATCAGCGGCGCCTCCGGCGGTGCCTTCATCGGCTCGGTGGAGGCCGTGGCGCGGCGCTACGGGCTGGATGCGCCCTTGCTCGACAGGGCGGAACTGCGCCGGCGCTTTCCCTGGTTCGCCCTGCCGGAAAACTCTTCCGGCGTCTTCGAGGTGAAGGGGGCGGGCTATGTCGATCCGCGCAAGCTGGTCGACGCGCAGGTCGCCTGCCTGGAAAAGGCCGGTGGCGTGTCGACCCTCGACGAGACGCTTTCGGTAACGGATTCCGGTGACCGGGCGACCGTGACGCTGAAATCCGGCGGCACGGTCACGGGCGGGCGGGTGCTCGTTGCGACCGGCGGCTTCTCGCGGGCGCCGGGTCTTCTGCCGAGGGTGCCGGCGCTGGTCGTCAAGGCGCGGACAGTGGTGCTTGCGCAGTTGACGCGCGAACAGGCCGCGGCCTTTGCGGGCATGCCTTCGTGGATCGACGAGAGTGCCGATCCATCCGACCACTTCTACTTCCTGCCGCCCATCGTCTATCCCGACGGAAACTCCTATCTCAAGATCGGCGGCGACCCGACGGAGATCGAGATCGACGAGGAGCAAGCGATTCGCGACTGGTTCCGCGGGAAGGGCGATCCCGAAGCGGTCGCCCATCTGAAGCGGCTGCTCGCCCGCTCCATTCCGGACCTCGATCCGGTGCGCCTCGTTTCCGTTCCGTGCGTCACGACCTATACGGTGCACGGCTATCCCTATGCCGGTTTCGTCGAAGGCGAGCGCATCGCGCTTTTGACCGGCGGAAATGGAGCGGCGGCGAAGAGTTCGGACGAGATCGGCCGCATCGGCGCGGACCTTCTCGTGCGCGGCCGGCTCGACGAGCCGGATTATGCGACGGATTTCGCCGTTCATTTTCGTTGAAGCTCTGGTCTTTCCTGTCGGTATCGGCTAGGCAGCGCCTGCCAGTTGGCCGGGCAGCCGCGCCTTGCAAGGGCCGAAAGGCCGCAGGGTGAGGAAAGTCCGGGCTCCACGGAAACACGGTGCCGGATAACGTCCGGCGGGGGCGACCCCAGGGAAAGTGCCACAGAAAGCAAACCGCCTTCCTCGGGAGGTAAGGGTGAAAGGGTGGGGTAAGAGCCCACCGCGGCCATGGCGACATGGACGGCAAGGTAAACCCCACCGGGAGCAAAACCGAATAGGGATGACGCGGGCCGCGCAAGCGGTCCAGCCTGTTTCCGGGCCGGTCATCCGGGTGGGTTGCAAGAGGCCGGGCGCAAGTCCGGTCCCAGATGAATGGCTGCCACGTTCCGGCGAAGGCCGGAGCCATACAGAACCCGGCTTACAGGCCAACTGGCAAAATCTCCTTCCTCGCGAAGAATTTTTCACGACAGGCCAATGCGCTGAATTCCTTGGAGTTCGCGCACGCCTTGCAGTGCGCGAAATTGCGCGTTGGCGGCGTTTCAGGTCATGCAAATACAAGGCGTTGCGGGGCGTTTCCTAACCTTTTGTTAAACTTAACGCCTTATAAAGGATTGGAGGCCCGAAGTCGGGAGATGAGGTCTCTTCCCATTGACGCCCATATGGTCCCATGGTATCCCAAAATTGCACTGTACGAGGACGCATGAGCGTCCGATCATCGCAAACCTTTGAGGTCGACCGGCTGGGGACGGTGAGGCGCTTTTGTGCCGCATCGAGGCTGGATTGCGGGTGCGGTGTTGTGTCGGTTATGTCGGGGCGGATGCACAGCGTCCCGACGGAGGAAGCGGCTGTATCGCGTCATGACCCGGTTCCTGTCCAATGCGACGAACAGGATCGATGCCAAGGGGAGGGTTTCCGTTCCTTCGGCATTTCGCTCCGTCCTGTCGCAACGGGACATCCGGGAACTTTATTGCTTCCAGGATTTCATGTTTCCGGCGATCAGCGTCGGCGGCCCGGATCTGCTCGATCGTCTCGAGCGCCAGATCGCCAGCGAGGACGCTTTTGCGCCGAAGGCCAACCGGATGTCGCTCCTCATTCATGGGGGCGGCGTCTTCATGAAGCTCGATTCGGAGGGGCGCCTGCCGGTCACGGATTTCATCCGGGACTATACGGGCATCACGACGGACGTGACCTTTGTGGGTCGGGCGGATCATTTTCAGCTCTGGGCACCGCAGACATTCCTAGCCACGCAGGCGGCCGCCCGGGAAGAGTTCAGGACGCGAGGTCCGGGCTCGGGGTAAGACGGAGAATCGGAATGGCGGCGGATCTTGGCGGAGGTTCTACTGATGCCGATGGCGGACCGGTCCGCCACATTCCGGTTCTTCTCTCCGAGGTCGTCGAGGCGCTCGCGCCGAGGCCCGGCGCCGTCATCCTCGACGGCACGTTCGGCGCCGGCGGCTACACATCCGCGATCCTTGCGGCTGGCGCCGACGTCATCGCGCTCGACCGCGACCCGACGGCGATTGCCGGCGGGCAGGAACTGATGAAGGCCTCCGGCGGCCGCCTTTCCCTCATCCATTCGCGCTTTTCCGATCTTGCCGACCATGCGCCCGCAGGAGGGCTCGACGGCGTCGTGCTCGATATCGGCGTCTCCTCCATGCAGATCGACGAGGCCGAACGCGGCTTCTCCTTCCAGAAGAACGGCCCGCTCGACATGCGCATGTCCGCCTCCGGGGTCTCGGCCGCCGACGTGGTGAACCGCGCGAAGGTCTCCGATCTCATCCGCATCTTCGGCTTCCTCGGCGAGGAGAAGCAGGCTGGCCGCATTGCCCGCGCCATCGAGAAGGCGCGCGAGAAGGAGCCGTTCACCACGACGCGGCAGCTTGCCAACCTCATCGAGCTGACGACGCCGCGCAAGGCCAAGGACAAGATCCATCCGGCGACGCGCGTCTTCCAGGCGCTGCGCGTCTTCGTCAACGACGAGCTCGGCGAGCTTGCCCGCGCGCTGATCGCGGCCGAGCGCGTGCTGAAACCCGGCGGGCGGCTCGTCGTCGTCTCCTTCCATTCGCTGGAAGACCGGATCGTCAAGAAATTCTTCCAGGATCGCTCCGGCAAGGCCGCGGGCTCCCGGCATCTGCCGGAGGTTCACGACCGCGCCGCAACCTTCGCGCCAGTCGGGCGCCCTATGGTGGCCGCCGGCGAAGAGGAAAGCGCGGTCAATCCGCGCGCCCGATCCGCGAAGCTGAGAGCAGGCGAGCGCACCAGCGCGCGCGCCGGGACGGATGATCTGTCCATTTTCAACCTGCCCAACCTTGCCGACCTTGAGAAGATGGGAAGCTGAGTGATGTTCCGTACCCTTGATGTCGTGATGATCGCCGTCATGACCGCAGCAGCAACCGTCACCTACTCGATCAAGCACCAGGCCGACAACAAGCTCGAAGAGGTGCGCAAGCTCGATGCCGAGATCAAGCTGGAGGAAGACACGATCGACCTTCTGAAGGCCGACTGGGCGCTGCTCACCCAGCCGAACCGGCTCGAGCGGCTCGTGCAGATATTCGCGAGCGACCTGAAGCTCGCGCCGACCGAATCGACCCAACTCGCCCGGCCGAACGAACTGCCGATGCCGGTCGCCGAATTGCCGGCCCTGCCGGCGGAGAAGGACGACAAGGTGGCCAAGGCGAAGAAGCCCGCCTCGGGCACGGACACAATCCAAACCGGATCGGTGGCGCGCTGATGTCGTTTCTCTCCCGCATCATGGTCGTGAAAAGCAGGGCGCATTTCAGCGCCGGCGGCAACAACAACCGCTCGGCGGGCGTCGGAGGCCAATCCTTCGAGGGTACGCGCAAGCGTTCCGGCGCGCAGGCCCGCAGCCGGGTCGCCGTCATGATCTGCTGCTTCTGCGTCGCCTATGCCGTCATCGGCGGCCGCCTCGTGCAATACGGCATGGCATCGCCCGAGACCGTCTCCTCTATCGGCCCCGCCGACCGACTGATGGCGTCGCGCCCGGACATCGTCGACCGCAACGGCGAGATCCTCGCCACCGACATCCGCACCGTCTCGCTCTACGCTGAGCCGAACAGGATCGTCGATGCGGACGAGGCCGTCGAAAGGCTCGCCACGGTGCTGCCCGATCTCGACCGGCGTGACACCTACCGCAAGCTCACCTCGAAAAGCCGCTTCCAGTGGCTGAAGCGTCAGCTAACGCCCAAGCAGCAGAGCCGTATCCTCGCGCTCGGCATTCCCGGGGTCGGGTTCCGTCCGGAAAAGCGCCGCTTCTACCCGGGCGGCCCCACCGCCTCCCATATCGTCGGCTACGTCAATATCGACAACCGCGGCATCGCCGGCATGGAGCGCTACATCGACAGCCAAGGCCTTGCCGACCTTGCCGCCATCGGCATGACGAGCAACGCCAAGCTGGAACCCGTGCGCCTTTCCATCGACCTTCGCGTGCAGGCGATCGTGCGCGAAGTGGTCAAGGAGGGGATGGAGAAATACAAGGCCATCTCCGCCGGCGCGGTCGTGCTGAACGTGCATACCGGCGAAGTGCTCGGCATGGCCTCCTATCCCGATTTCGACCCGAACAATCCCGCCGAAGGCGCCAAGGAGGGCTGGCTGAACCGCATGTCGAACGGCACGTTCGAGATGGGCTCGACCTTCAAGAGCTTCACGCTCGCCATGGCGCTTGATTCGGGCAAGGTGAAGCTCACCGACAGCTTCGACGCCAGCAAGCCCATCCGCATCGGCGGCTTCACCATTCACGACTTCCACGGCAAGCACCGCGTCCTGACGGTGCCGGAAATCTTCCAGTATTCCTCCAATATCGGCACGGCCAAGATGGCCGACGTCATCGGCATCGAGGGGCACAAGGAATTCCTCACCCGCATGGGGCTGCTGACGCGGCTCGAAACGGAGCTCCCCGAGGTCAAGACGCCGAGCCAGCCGAGCGTCTGGAAGAAGATCAACTCGATCACCATCTCCTATGGCCACGGCGTTTCCACGACGCCGCTGCAGACGGCCGTCGCCGCCGCCGCGCTCATCAACGGCGGCAAGCTCATCAATCCGACCTTCCTGCCGCGCAGCCGCGAGGAGGCCGACGAGATCGCCAAGATGGTCATCAAGCCGGCGACGGTCGACGCGATGCGCTACCTCTACAAGCTGAACGGCAACGACGGCTCCGGCCGCAACGCGCTCGTTCCCGGCTTCAATGTCGGCGGCAAGACGGGCACGGCCAACAAGGTGGTGAACGGACGCTACTCCAATACGCTGAACTTCAACGCCTTCGTTGCGGGCTTTCCCATCGACAATCCCGACTACGTGGTGCTGACCTTCATCGACGCCCCGCAGACGGGCAAGGGCGGCGGGCGCACCGCCGGCAGCAACGCCGCCCCGATGGTGGGCGATATCATCCGCCGTTCCGCCGCGCTTCTCGGTGTAAAGCCGAAATTCGGTGACGACGGCTCTGCCTTGCTTGTGTCTTATTGAACGGAGAAGACGGGACGCCGATTCGGAGGCGAAACGGCTGCCAACAGATAGACAGAGCGGACAATGAAGATCAGTGACCTTGCCGGACCCGAAATCGCGCTTCCCGACGCCGTCGCCGCGACGGAGGTGACGGGCATTGCCAGCGACAGCCGCAAGGTGAAGCCGGGCGATCTCTTTGTCGCCCTTTCCGGCGCGAAGGCCGAGGGCAGCGCGTTCATCGCCGATGCCGTTTCGCGCGGGGCGGCAGCCGTCGTCGTCTCGGCGGGAGCCGCGATCGATGCGGCGGCGCCGGTCCTTGCAGTCGCCGAACCCCGCCGGTTCCTCGCCCTTGCCGCCGCGCGCTTCCACGGCCGCCAGCCGCAAACCATGGTCGCCGTCACCGGAACGGCGGGCAAGACCTCTGTCGCCGCCTTCACGCGGCAGATATGGGCCCATGCGGGCCATGCCGCCGCGATGATCGGCACCACGGGCGTCGTCGCGCCCGGCCGCAACGACTACGGCTCGCTGACGACACCGGATCCCGTCTCGCTGCATGCGCTGCTGGCCGAGCTTGCCGATGCCGGCGTCACCCACGCCGCGATGGAGGCTTCCAGCCACGGCCTCGACCAGTCGCGCCTTGACGGCGTGAAGCTTTCGGCGGCCGCCTTCACCAATCTCGGCCGCGACCATATGGATTATCATCCGACGGTCGAGCACTACATGGCCTCCAAGATGCGGCTCTTCGATACGCTGCTGCCGAAGGGGGCGCCCGCCGTCATCTATGCCGACGACGAGTGGTCGGGCGCGGCCATCGACACGGCACGCAAGGCGGGCTGCGACGTGCGCACGGTCGGCCGCAAGGGCGACTATCTGACCTTGAAGCGCGTCGAGCACTTCCGCCACAAGCAGACCGCCGAGATCCACGTCGGCGACGACATCTACGAGGTGCATATCCCGCTTGCGGGCGATTTCCAGGTGGCCAATGCGCTGGTCTCAGCCGGCCTTGCCATGTCGACCGGCGTTCCCGCCGCCACCGCGATGGCCGCACTCGAAAAGCTGGTCGGCGCCTCCGGCCGGCTCGAGCTGGTCGGCCATGCGAAGAACGGCGCGCTCGCCTATGTCGACTATGCGCACAAGCCGGATGCGCTGGAGAACGTGCTGACCTCCGTGCGTCCCTTCACGACCGGTCGCGTCATTGTGGTCTTCGGCTGCGGCGGCGACCGCGACAAGGGCAAGCGGCCGATCATGGGCGAGATCGCGACGCGCCTTGCCGACGTGGTGATCGTCACCGACGACAATCCGCGCTCGGAAGTGCCGGCCGTCATCCGCTCCGAGATCATGGCCGCCGCGAAGGGTGCGACCGAGATCGGCGACCGCGCCGAGGCGATCCGCAGCGCGGTCGGCATGCTGCAGGCGGGCGATACGCTGATCGTCGCCGGCAAGGGCCACGAAGAGGGCCAGACCGTCGGCTCCCTGACGCTGCCCTTTTCCGACCATGCCGAACTCGGCAAGGCACTGGAGGAGAGCGCGCGGTGACGTTGCTGTGGACAAGCGCTGATCTCGTTGCGGCCATGAACGGCCGGCCCATCGGCAACCTGCCGCAGGGCGTGACCGGCATTTCCATCGACAGCCGCGCCATCACGCCGGGCGAGGCCTTCTTCGCCATCAAGGGCGACCGGGTGGACGGCCACGACTTCGCGAGCCTTGCCGTTGCCAATGGCGCGGCGCTGCTCGTCGTCAGCGAGGCGAAGCTCCCGGCGCTCGGCCGTCTCGTCTCGCCGATGATCGTCGTGCCGGACGTGCTTCAGGCACTGGTCGACCTCGGCTGCGCGGCGCGCGACCGCACCGCCGCCCGCATCATCGCCGTCACCGGCTCGGTCGGCAAGACGACGACCAAGGAGATGCTGCGGCAGGCGCTTTCGCCCTCCGGCAGCGTGCATGCCTCCGTCGCCTCCTTCAACAACCATTGGGGCGTGCCGCTGACGCTTGCCCGCATGCCCGAGACCACGGATTTCGGTGTCTTCGAGATCGGCATGAACCATGCGGGCGAAATCCGCCCGCTCGTCTCGATGGTGCGCCCGCATATCGCGATGGTCACGACCATCGCTCCGGCCCATCTCGGCAATTTCCGCGACCTAGAGGAGATCGCCGCCGCCAAGGCGGAGATTTTCGAGGGCGTCGTGCCGGGCGGTCACGCGCTCATCAACCGCGACAACGAGCAGTATGCCTTTCTGGAAAAGGCGGCGCGCGCGGCCGGCGTCTCGCATATCCACGACTTCGGCGCGGACCCGAAGGCGGAATTCCGCCTGCTCAATTTCGTGAGCGGCCCGGACGGCAGCCTGCTGCGCGCCGCCGTCGGCAACCAGACGCTGGAAGTGCCGATGGGCGCACCCGGCCGGCACATCGCGGAAAATGCGGTCGCCGTTCTCGGCGCGGTGCATCTTGCCCATGGCGATATCGAGAAGGCGATGGCCGGCCTTGCCACCATGCAGGCGGAAAAGGGCCGCGGCCGGCGGTACCGGCTCGCAAAGGACGGCGGCTGGTTCACGCTGATCGACGAGAGCTACAACGCCAACCCGACCTCGATGCGGGCGGCGATCGCGCTGCTGCGCGACGGCGAGCCGCATGGGCAGGGCCGTCGCATCGCCGTGCTCGGCGACATGCTTGAGATGGGCGAGCATTCGCCCGCGGTCCATGCCGGCCTTGCCGAGCCGCTCCTCGAAGCGGGTATCGGCACCGTCTGGCTCGGCGGCCCGGACATGGCGGCGCTGCGCGACGCGCTGCCGGAGAGCGTCGAGACGGACTACTGCGAAACGGCCGACGAGCTTGCCGCCCATGCGCTGGAAAGCGTGCGGCCGGGCGACGTTCTCGTCGTGAAATCGTCGAAGGGCACGGGCTTCAGCCGCATCGTGGCGGCCCTGCTTGAGAAATATCAGCCGCTCCCGGAGAGGGGGCGCGAGGGTTGAGGAGGTTCGGCCGGGCTGCGCCAGACACGCAGCCCGCCGGGCCGTCTTTATGTGATCTGCTTCCCATCCCGGCCCGTCACGCCGCGGATGCTTCAAGGAACCTTTTGGGGAAAGGGTGACAATGCTGCTTTGGCTCGTCGAGCTGGCGAACACCATCCAGGTGTTCAACCTGTTCCGTTACATTACCTTCCGGACAGGCGCCGCGCTGTTCACCTCCGCCACCATCGTCTTCCTGTTCGGGCCGATGATCATCTCCTCCTTGCGCATCCGCCAGGGCAAGGGCCAGCCGATCCGCGCCGACGGGCCGCAGACGCATTTCAAGAAGGCCGGCACGCCCACCATGGGCGGCCTCATGATCCTCGCCGGCATCGTCGGCAGCGCTCTGCTCTGGGCCGACCTTTCCAACGTCTATGTCGTCGCCACGCTCCTCGTCACGCTCGGCTTCGGCGCCATCGGCTTCTATGACGACTATCTCAAGGTCACCAAGCAGACGGAAAAGGGCTTTTCGGGCAAGGCCCGCCTCGGCCTCGAATTCCTGATCGCCGGCATCGCCACCTATTTCATGATGCATGCCTCGATGTCGGCCGGCGCTTCGGACTCGACCTTCGCGTCGTCCATCGCCTTCCCCTTCGCCAAGGACCTTCTCGTCAATCTCGGCATCTTCTTCGTGCTGTTCGGCGGCTTCGTCATCGTGGCGGCCGGCAATGCGGTGAACCTGACGGACGGGCTCGACGGGCTCGCCACCGTCCCGGTGATGATCTCGGCGGCGGCCTTCGGCCTCATCGCCTATCTTGCCGGCAACGCGGTCTTCGCCAATTACCTGCAGATCCATTTCGTGCCCGGCACGGGCGAGCTTGCCGTGGTGCTCGGCGCGGTCATCGGCGCCGGCCTCGGCTTCCTGTGGTTCAACGCACCGCCCGCCGCCATCTTCATGGGCGACACGGGCTCGCTGGCCCTCGGCGGCCTCATCGGCTCGGTCGCCGTCGCCACCAAGCACGAGATCGTCATGGCCATCATCGGCGGTCTCTTCGTCATGGAGACGCTGTCGGTCATCATCCAGGTCGGCTCGTTCAAGCTCACGGGCAAGCGCGTCTTCCTGATGGCCCCGATCCACCACCATTTCGAGAAGAAGGGGTGGACGGAAAGCCAGGTCGTCGTGCGCTTCTGGATCATCTCGGTCGTGCTGGCGCTGGTCGGCCTTTCCACGCTCAAGCTGCGGTAAGGCGCCATGATCCCGGTCACCACCTTCAAGGGAAAGTCGGTCGCGCTCTTCGGGCTCGGCGGCTCGGGCCTTGCGACGGCGCTGGCGCTTGCCGCGGGCGGGGCGGACGTCATCGCCTGGGACGACAATCCGGCAAGCGTCGAGAACGCCTCGGCCGCCGGCGTGAAGACCGGCGATCTGCGCGCGCTCGACTGGAGCAGGCTCGACGCGCTTGTGCTGTCGCCCGGCGTGCCGCTGACCCACCCGAAGCCCCATTGGAGCGCTGACCTTGCGCGCGCGGCGGGCGTCGAGATCATCGGCGACATCGAGCTCTTCGCGCGCGAGCGGCGCGCCCATGCGCCCGACTGCCCCTTCGTCGCCATTACCGGCACCAACGGCAAGTCGACCACCACGGCGCTGATCGCCCATATTCTGAAGGCGAGCGGGCGCGACACGCAGCTCGGCGGCAATATCGGCACGGCCGTGCTGACGCTCGACCCGCCGAAGGCGGGCCGCTTCTACGTCGTCGAGTGCTCGTCCTACCAGATCGACCTTGCGCCGACGCTGAACCCGTCCGCCGGCGTCCTCCTCAACCTCACCCCCGACCATCTCGACCGGCACGGCTCCATGCAGCATTATGCCGATGTCAAGGAGCGGCTGGTCGCGGCGAGCGATACCGCCGTCATCGGCGTCGACGACACATTCTCCACGAGGATCGCCGACCGCGTGGAACGGAGCGGCAAGAAGGTCGTGCGCATCTCGAAGCGCAACGTGCTGGCCGACGGTATCTTTGCGGACGGCGCGCGGCTGATGCTCGCGCATGGCGGGACGACGCGCGAGATCGCGGACCTTTCCTCCATCCAGACGCTGCGCGGCAGCCACAACGCGCAGAACGCGGCGGCAGCGGTCGCCGCCTGCCTTGCCGTCGGCCTCGGCGCGGACGAGGTCCGCGACGGCCTTGCGTCCTTCCCGGGACTGAAACACCGCATGCAGCCGGTCGGCCGGCGGGGCGAAACGCTTTTCGTCAACGATTCCAAGGCGACGAACGCGGATGCGGCCGCGCCGGCCTTGTCGAGCTTCGAGCGCATCTACTGGATCGCCGGCGGCGTTGCGAAGGAGGGCGGCATCTCCACCCTTGACGGCTTCTTTCCGAAGATCGCCAAGGCCTATCTCATCGGCGAGGCGGCGCCGGCCTTTGCCGCGACGCTGGGGGAGGCGGTGCCCTTCGAGATCGCCGGCACGCTGGAGCGGGCCGTGGCGGATGCGGCGGCCGATGCGGAAAAAGACGGGAACGGCGGTATTGCCGTGCTGCTTTCCCCGGCTTGCGCAAGCTTCGACCAGTACAAGAACTTTGAAGTCAGAGGCGATGCCTTCGTGAAGCATGTCGCGGCGCTGCCGGGCGTCTCCATGCTGATCGAGGTTTAAGCGAGGAAAGAGACATGGTTAGTCGAGCCGAACGTGGTGCACTGGCGGACTGGTTCTGGACGGTAGACCGCTTCTTCCTTGCGGCCTTCATCCTCCTGATGGGGGTGGGCTTTATGCTGTCCTTCGCGGCGAGCCCTGCGGTTGCCGAGCGCATCGGCCTCGACAGCTTCCATTTCGTCAAGCGCCACGCGCTCTTCCTCCTGCCGGCCATCGCCATCATGCTCGGCATCTCCTTCCTTTCGCCCCGGCAGGTGCGGCGTGCGGCGATGATCCTGCTCATCGCCTCGCTCGGCGCGATGGTGCTGGCGCTGTTCTTCGGCGTCGAAGTCAAGGGGTCGCGGCGCTGGATCTCCATCGGCAGCTTCTCCCTCCAGCCGTCCGAATTCATGAAGCCGGCCTTCGTGATCGTCTGCGCCTGGCTCTTCGCCGAGCACGCCCGCCAGCCGGAAATCCCCGGCAACCTCTTCGCCATCATTCTCTTCGGCATCGTCGCCGCGCTGCTCATCGCCCAGCCCGACCTCGGCCAGACGATCCTGACCGCCGCCGTCTGGGGCGGCATGTTCTTCATGGCCGGCATGCCGTGGCTCTGGATCATCGTGCTCGGGGGCGCGGGCGTCGGAGGGCTCCTGACGGCCTATACCCTGTTGCCGCACGTCGCGGCGCGCATCGACAAGTTCCTGACGGGCGAGGGCGACACGTTCCAGATGGACACCGCCCGCGAGGCGCTGATCCGTGGCGACTGGTTCGGCCAGGGGCCGGGCGAGGGCATCATCAAGCGCATCATCCCGGACAGCCATACCGACTTCATCTTCTCCGTCGCGGCGGAGGAGTTCGGCATCCTCTTCTGCATGGCCATCGTGCTGATTTTCGCCTTCGTGGTCATGCGCGGCCTCAATCATGCCTTCAAGGAGCACAACGACTTCAACCGTTTCGCCGTTGCCGGCCTCGTTCTGCAGATCGGCATACAGTCGATGATCAACATCGGCGTCAATCTCGAACTGCTGCCGGCCAAGGGCATGACGCTGCCGCTGATCTCCTACGGCGGCTCGTCGATGATCGCCATCTGCGTGACCGCCGGCTTCATCCTGGCGCTGACCCGCCACCGGCCGGAAAAGCGCGCCTCCGAGCGCAGCCTCTTCCGCAGCGGCATCGTGGCGCCGGCGGAGTGAGAATTTTGGTGTCCCGTTCCGAGGCGCCCCCTCATCCGCCTGCCGGCACCTTCTCCCCGTGGGGGAGAAGGGTTTTGCCGCAGACGTCTCGTTTTCCCTTCTCCCCCTCGGGGAGAAGGTGGCCCGTAGGGCCGGATGAGGGGGGATGCCTCCTCGCAACGCACAAGGCATGCAATCCATGAACAAGGGCATCGTTCTTCTTGCCGCCGGGGGCACCGGCGGCCATCTTTTTCCGGCGGAGGCGCTGGCGCATGAGCTGAAGGCCGGCGGCTGGGCGGTGCATCTCGTCACCGACAGCCGCGCCGAACGTTTTGCCGGAAAGTTCCCTGCCGACGAGATCCATGTCGTCCCCTCCGCGACCATCGGCTCGAAGAACCCGATCAGCGTGGCGAAATCCCTCTTCACCCTGTGGAAGGGCATGCGCGCCGCGCGCCGGCTGTTGGCGCGCCTGAAGCCGAAGGTCGTCGTCGGCTTCGGCGGCTATCCGACCCTGCCGCCGCTGCTCGCCGCCACCGGCATGGGCATTCCCTCGATGATCCACGAGCAGAACGCCGTGATGGGCCGCGCCAACAAGGCGCTCGCCGGGCGCGTGAAGGCCATCGCCGGCGGCTTCCTGCCGGAGACGGTCGGCTCCTATGCCGAAAAGACGGTGACGACGGGCAATCCCGTCCGCCCCGCCGTGCTGGAGGCTGCGAGCATTCCCTATGAAGCCTCTGCGGAGGGCGAGTTCCGCCTCGTCGTCTTCGGCGGCAGCCAGGGCGCGCAGTTCTTCTCCAAGGCCATTCCGTCGGCCATCGCCGCGCTGGAGCCGCAAGACCGGGCGCGGCTCGTCATCACCCAGCAGGCGCGGCCGGAAGACCGCGACGAGGTGGTGCGCAGCTATGCCGATCTCGCCATCCCGGCCGAGGTCTCGTCCTTCTTCACCGACATGGCCGCGCGCATCGGCCACGCCCATCTCGTCATCAGCCGCTCGGGCGCCTCGACGGTATCGGAAGTCTCGGTGATTGGTCGGCCGGCCATCCTGGTGCCGTATCCTCATGCGCTCGATCATGACCAGGCGGCCAATGCCGCCGCGCTCGCCGCCGGCGGCGGGGCGAAGGTGATCCAGCAATCGGAGCTTTCGACGGAGCGTCTCGCCGGCATCGTTTCCAGGGCGATGCGCGATCCTTCCGGCATGGCGGCGATGGCCGCGAACGCCAGAAAGGCGGGAAAACCGGACGCCGCGCGCTTGCTCGCCTCGATGGTTGAGGCTATTGCGGGCGGCAGGACGATCGTGCAATTCAAGGGAGAACGGCCATGAAGATGCCGCAGAGCATAGGGCTCGTTCATTTCATCGGCATCGGCGGCATCGGCATGAGCGGCATCGCCGAGGTGCTGCACAATCTCGGACACCGCGTTCAGGGCTCCGACCAGGCGGACAGCGCCAATGTCCAGCGCCTGCGCGACAAGGGCATCGAGGTCTTTGTCGGCCACAAGGCGGAAAACCTCGGCGACGCGGAAGTCGTCGTCGTCTCCACCGCCATCAAGAAGAACAATCCGGAACTGATCGCGGCGCGCGAAAAGCTGCTGCCGGTCGTGCGCCGCGCGGAAATGCTGGCCGAACTGATGCGCTTCCGCAACGCCATCGCCATCGGCGGCACGCACGGCAAGACGACGACGACCTCGATGGTCGCGACGCTGCTGGAAGCCGGCGGGCTCGACCCGACCGTCATCAACGGCGGCATCATCAACGCCTACGGCACCAATGCCCGCATGGGCGAGGGCGAATGGATGGTGGTGGAGGCTGACGAATCGGACGGCACATTCCTGAAACTGCCGGCAGACGTCGCCGTCGTCACCAATATCGACCCGGAGCATCTCGACCATTACGGCAGTTTCGACGCCGTGCGCGCCGCCTTCCGCCAGTTCGTCGAGAACGTGCCGTTCTACGGGTTCGGCGTCATGTGCCTCGACCATCCGGAAGTGCAGGCCATGGTCAGCCGCATCGAGGACCGCAAGGTCATCACCTATGGCGAGAACCCGCAGGCGGACGTCCGCTTCTCCAACATCCGCATGGACGGCGCGACCTCCGTCTTCGACGTGGAGATCCGCCGCCGCCGCACCGGCCAGGTGATCTCGCTGAAGGACCTGCGCCTGCCGATGCCGGGCCGCCACAACGTTTCCAACGCCACGGCGGCCATCGCCGTCGCCCAGCGCCTCGGCATGGCGCCCGAGGCGATCGCCAGGGGGCTTGCGGCCTTCGGCGGCGTCAAGCGGCGCTTCACGCTCACCGGTAGCTGGAACGGCGTGAACGTCTATGACGACTACGGTCACCATCCGGTCGAGATCAAGGCCGTGCTGCGCGCGGCGCGCGAAGCCTGCTCGGGGCGCATCATCGCGGTCCACCAGCCGCACCGCTACAGCCGCGTGGCGAGCCTCTTCGAGGAGTTCGCCGGCTGCTTCAACGATGCGGACACGATCATGATCGCGCCGATCTATGCGGCGGGCGAGGACCCTGTCGAGGGCGTCTCCGCGGAAGAGCTGGTTTCCCGTATCAAGTCGGCGGGGCACCGGGACGCGCGGTTCCTTGCCGGGCCGGAGGCGCTGGCCTCCGCGGTTGCCGGCATTGCAAAGCCCGGCGATTTCGTGGTTCTCTTGGGAGCTGGCAGCATTACTTACTGGGCGCAGGCGCTGCCGAAGGAACTGGCAGGCATTTCGGGGCAGGTTGCATGAAGCGGGTAGACGGAGCGAAACTTCTGGCGTCGTTGGGCGAGGGCATCAAAGAGGTCCGCGGACGCCTGACGCCGGACGCGCCGATGGACCGCGTGACGTGGTTCCGCGCCGGCGGCCTTGCCGAACTGATGTTCCATCCGCATGACGTCGACGACCTCGTGACGTTCCTGAAGCTGCTGCCAGAAGAGGTGCCGCTGACGGTGACGGGCGTCGGATCGAACCTGCTCGTGCGCGACGGCGGCATTCCCGGCGTCGTGATCCGCCTCTCGGCCAAGGGCTTCGGCGATGTCGAGCTCGCCGGCGAGAACCGTATCAAGGCGGGCGCCATCTGCCCGGACAAGAACATCGCCGCCATGGCGCTCGACCACGGCATCGGCGGGTTCGAGTTCTACTATGGCATTCCCGGCTCCATCGGCGGGGCGCTGCGCATGAATGCCGGCGCCAATGGCGGGGAGACGAAGGACCTCGTGGTGGAAGTCCACGCCGTCGATCGCAAGGGTGAGCGGCATGTGCTGACCAATGCGGACATGGGCTATACCTATCGCCATTCCGCGGCACCGGCCGATCTCATCTTCACCCATGCCGTCTTCGAGGGGCAGGCGGGCGAGAAGGACGAGATCCGGGCCAAGATGGATGCCGTGCGCCAGCACCGCGAGACGGTGCAGCCGATCCGCGAGAAGACGGGCGGCTCGACCTTCAAGAACCCGGAAGGCCATTCGGCCTGGAAGCTCATCGACGAGGCGGGCTGCCGCGGCCTGATGATCGGCGGCGCGCAGATGTCGCCGATGCATTGCAACTTCATGATCAACACGGGGCAGGCGACCGGCTACGAGCTGGAATATCTCGGCGAAACCGTGCGCAGCCGCGTGCTGGAGCATTCCGGCGTCATGCTGCATTGGGAAATCAAACGCCTCGGCAATTTCATGCCGGGCTATGAGGTAAAGGAATTCCTCGGCCGCGCAACGGCCTGATCCTTCATCCTTGCTGGGGAGTTCGGCGCCACCGGAGGGCGCCCGCACTCCCTCTCCCCCACAGGCAAGTCCATCGAAAACTATGTGACGCCGCGCCGGCCGCGCGGCGGAGCCCTGCCGTGCGGGGCTCCTGTTGGGGGCATTCATGTTCAGGAAACTCTCCGCCGAGTTCATCGGCACGTTCTGGCTCGTCTTCATAGGCAGCGGCAGCGGCATACTGGCCGCGACCTTTGCCGGGATCGGGATCGGCATCGTCGGCATCTCCCTTGCCGCCGGCATCGCGCTGATGGCCATGATCTATACGATCGGCGGCGTTTCCGGCGGCCATATGAACCCCGCCGTTTCCGTCGGGCTGGCCCTGGCAGGCAAGTTTCCGGCCGCTCATGTGCTGCCCTATACGCTTGCGCAGGTGACGGGCGGGATCGCTGCGGCGGCGGTGCTCTATCTCGTCGCCTCCGGCAGGGCCGGCTTCGAGGCGGGCGGTTTCGGCGCGAACGGTTATGACGGCCTCTCCCCGGGCGGCTATTCGCTGACGGCGGGCTTCGTGACCGAGGCGGTGCTGATGGTCCTCTTCGTCTTCATCATCCTCGGCTCGATCCACGACCGTGCGCCCGCGGGCTTCGCGCCCATCTCCATCGGCCTCAGCCTGACGGCGATCAACCTCGTTTCGATCCCGGTCACCAACACCTCGTTGAATCCGGCTCGCTCGACGGGCCTGGCGCTCTTCGCCGAGACGGGCGCGCTCTGGCAGCTCTGGCTGTTCTGGTTGGCGCCGATGCTTGGCGCGGTGATCGGCGCGCTC
This sequence comes from uncultured Shinella sp., assembly GCA_966243085.1. GTDB lineage: Bacteria > Pseudomonadota > Alphaproteobacteria > Rhizobiales > Rhizobiaceae > Shinella. The sequence continues at coordinate 6,640 of CBIMFD010000004.1, read as the reverse complement.
GTCTGGAAGGCGGTCGGCGAGGACCGCTGATCCGGCCTCATCCGTGCGTTTCAAATGCGTTCTGCCGTGAAGGGGCGTGCCCGCCGTCTTGCGGCGGCACAGATGTGCTCGACCATGCTTCCTCTTGCGTCAGTCACAACTCTCTGATTCCAGGGAGAGAATCGAAGTGCGTCCTGATTCGGTGTCTGGAAAAATTCGCCCCGCGGCGGATCGGGTTAACGAAAGTAAACGCTTCATTAACCTTAATGCCGCTCTAGTGGTCCCATCTCGCTCGCCGAGTCGGATCGAAGGGAATCAGGTCCGCGCAAGCGACGGGGAACAGAGTGCGGAATTCAGTCGAGGGTTCTATGAGCGTAAAGCATGTCGCGGTGCTGATGGGTGGATTTTCGTCGGAACGGCCGGTGAGCCTTTCGTCGGGAAACGCCTGCGCCGACACGCTGGAGGCCGAGGGCTACAGGGTCACGCGCGTCGACGTCGGTCATGACGTCGCGAGCGTCCTTGCCGACCTGAAGCCGGACGTCGCCTTCAATGCGCTGCATGGCCCCTTCGGCGAGGACGGCACCATCCAGGGCATCCTGGAATATCTGGAAATCCCCTATACCCATTCCGGCGTGCTCGCTTCCGCACTTGCAATGGACAAGGCGCAGGCGAAGACCGTCGCCAAGGCCGCCGGCATTCCGATCGCCGAGCAGCGGCTGATGAACCGCTTCGATTTCACCTCCGCCCATCCGATGAAGCCGCCCTATGTGGTCAAGCCCGTGCGCGAGGGTTCGTCCTTCGGCGTCGTCATGGTCAAGGAAGACCAGTCGCATCCGCCCCAGATCATCACGTCCTCGGAGTGGCGCTACGGCGATGCCGTCATGGTCGAGCGCTATGTCTATGGTCGGGAACTTACCTGCGGCGTCATGGGCGACGTGGCGCTGGGCGTCACGGAGGTGGTGCCGCAGGGCCACGCTTTCTACGATTACGATTCCAAATATGTGAAAGGCGGCTCGAAACACGTCATTCCGGCGCAGATTTCACCGAATATTTACCAAAAAGTACAAACACTCGCACTCAAGGCGCATCAAGCGATCGGGTGCCGTGGCGTCAGCCGTTCCGACTTCCGCTACGACGACCGCTTCTCCGAGAATGGCGAGCTTATCTGGCTGGAGGTTAACACCCAGCCCGGCATGACCCCTACCTCCCTGGTGCCCGAAATGGCCGTCCATGCCGGCCATTCCTTTGGTGAATTCTTGACCTGGATGGTGGAGGACGCGTCGTGCTTGCGTTGAGCGTCAGAAAGACGAGGGTGCGTCCCGCCGGGCTTGCCGAGGCGGAAGCCGGCCGCGTGCTGCCGCGCCCGCTGCGCCGCATCGTCCGCTTCCTCGTCAGCCTCGCGGCCGGCCGCATCCATATTCCGCATTACGCCGGCGGCCTCGCGACGGCGCTGTTCCTTGGCGCGACGGGCCTTTACGGCATGTCCCTCGGCGGCCATTCGCAGGATTTCGCCGAAGCCTCGACGACCGCGATGGGCTTTGCCATCGAGGACGTGAAGGTTTCCGGCAACCGGGAGACTTCGGAGATCGACATTCTCGGGCGCCTCGACCTCGACGGCACGACCTCGCTCGTCGCGCTCGACGTCAACGAGGCCCGCCGCAAGCTCGCGGAACTGCCCTGGGTCGAGGACGTCTCGGTGCGCAAGATCTATCCCGGCACGATCGAGATCGCCCTCAAGGAGCGCGAGGCCTTCGCGATCTGGCAGCATGGCGACGATCTCTCGCTGATCGAGAAGAACGGCAGCGTGATCGCGCCGCTGCGGGACAACAAGTTCTCCACGCTGCCGCTTTTCGTCGGCCGCGACGCGGAAACGGCCGCGGCCGGCTTTGCCGCCGAGTTCGATAGCTGGCCGGAGATCAAATCGCGGGTGAAGGCCTATATCCGGGTCGCCGGGCGGCGCTGGGACCTCCAGCTCCACAACGGCGTCATCGTGAAGCTCCCGGAACACGACGTGCCACGCGCCATGGATGAACTGGCGAGGCTGGAAAGCGAGCAGGGGCTTCTGGAGCGCGATATCGCGGCCGTGGATCTCCGCCTCGACGATCGCACGACCATCCGGCTGACGGAAGGGGCACTGGAACGCCGCAACGAGGCAGTCGCACAGCGGGCCAAGGAGCTGAAGAAAGCAGCGAAGCGCACATGAGTATTTTCGGTTCGTCCCATTTCGGCCTGCCGCGCCTGAAGCCGCTTTCCTCCAAGCGGGCCCATGTCGTTTCGGTCCTCGATATCGGCTCCACCAAGGTCGTCTGCATGATCGGCCGGCTGACGCCGCGCGCCGAGAGCGAGATCCTTCCGGGCCGGACGCACAATGTCGAGATCATCGGCATCGGCCACCAGAAATCCCGCGGCGTGAAGAATGGCGTGATCACCGACCTCGACGCGGCCGAAAGCGTCGTGCGCCTTGCCGTGGATGCGGCCGAGCGCATGGCGGGCCTCACCATCGAGAGCCTGATCGTCAATGTCTCGGCAGGACGCCTGCAGAGCGACGTCTACACCGCCACCATCGATCTCGGCGGCCAGGAGGTCGACGCGAACGACCTGCGCAAGGTGCTTGCCGTCGCCGGCCAGCAGTCGCTGCGCCAGGACCGCGCCATCCTCCATTCGCTGCCGACGGGCTTCTCGCTCGACGGCGAGCGCGGCATCCGCGATCCGCTCTCCATGTTCGGCGACGTGCTCGGCGTCGACATGCATGTGCTGACGGCCGAACGCACCTCGCTGAAGAACCTCGAGCTCTGCATCAACCGCGCGCACCTTTCCGTCGAGGGCATGGTCGCGACGCCCTATGCGAGCGGTCTTTCGGCCCTCGTCGACGACGAAGTCGAACTCGGCTGCGCCTGCATCGACATGGGCGGCGGCACGACGACCATCTCCGTCTTCGCGGAAGGCAAGCTGGTGCATTCCGACGCCGTCTCGCTCGGCGGCCACCACGTCACCACGGACCTCGCGCGCGGCCTTTCGACCCGCATCGAGGATGCCGAGCGCCTCAAGGTCGTCCATGGCTCGGCTCTGCCGAATGCCGGCGACGAGCGCGACATCATCACCGTGCCGCCGATCGGCGAGGACGACCGCGACCAGCCGACCCATGTGCCGCGCTCGCTCATCTCGCGCATCGTGCGCGCGCGCATCGAGGAGACGCTGGAGCTCATCCGCGACCGCATCCAGCGCTCCGGCTTCTCGCCCATCGTCGGGAAACGGATCGTGCTGACGGGCGGCGCGAGCCAGCTCACGGGCCTGCCGGAAGCGGCCCGCCGCATCCTCGCCCGCAACGTGCGCATCGGCCGTCCGCTCGGCGTCTCCGGCCTGCCGACGGCGGCCAAGGGACCGGCGTTTTCGACGGCGGTCGGCCTCATGATCTATCCGCAGGTCGCGGAACTGGAAGAACACGCTGTGCAGGGCGGCATGCTCTCGCAGCTCACGGGTGGCAACGGCCGCATCGCCCGCATGGGCCAGTGGCTGAAGGAAAGTTTCTGACGGGTTTCCCGCCGGCGCGCCGGCGGGAAAGACCGACAACGAGTTTTGGGAATAGACCGGCTGGGCGAAGCGGCCGGAAACGAAAGGAACACTGAAATGACTATCAAGCTCCAGAAGCCGGACATCACCGAGCTGAAGCCGCGCATCACCGTCTTCGGTGTCGGCGGCGGCGGCGGCAACGCCGTCAACAACATGATCACCGCGGGCCTGGAAGGCGTCGATTTCGTCGTCGCCAACACCGACGCCCAGGCGCTGACCATGACCAAGGCTTCGCGGATCATCCAGATGGGTGTGCAGGTCACCGAAGGCCTCGGCGCCGGCTCGCAGCCGGAAGTCGGCCGCGCGGCCGCCGAAGAGTGCATCGACGAGATCATCGATCACCTGAACGGCACCCACATGTGCTTCGTCACCGCCGGCATGGGCGGCGGCACGGGCACGGGCGCCGCCCCGATCGTCGCCCAGGCCGCCCGCAACAAGGGCATCCTGACCGTCGGCGTCGTCACCAAGCCGTTCCACTTCGAAGGCGGCCGCCGCATGCGCCTTGCCGAAGAGGGCATCCAGGAACTGCAGAAGTCGGTCGACACGCTGATCGTCATCCCGAACCAGAACCTCTTCCGCATCGCCAACGACAAGACCACCTTCGCCGACGCCTTCGCGATGGCCGACCAGGTGCTCTATTCGGGCGTCGCCTGCATCACCGACCTCATGGTCAAGGAAGGCCTCATCAACCTCGACTTCGCCGACGTCCGCTCGGTGATGCGCGAGATGGGCCGCGCCATGATGGGCACGGGCGAAGCCTCGGGCGAGGGCCGCGCAATGGCCGCCGCCGAAGCTGCGATCGCAAACCCGCTGCTCGACGAGACCTCGATGAAGGGCGCGCAGGGCCTCCTGATCTCCATCACCGGCGGCCGCGACCTCACCCTCTTCGAGGTCGACGAAGCAGCAACCCGTATCCGCGAAGAAGTCGATCCGGACGCAAACATCATTCTCGGCGCAACCTTCGACGAAGAACTCGAAGGCCTCATCCGCGTCTCCGTTGTTGCAACCGGCATCGACCGCGCGGCCTCGGAGGTGGCTGCCCGCAATGCTGACTTTCGCAGCCTCAGCAAGCCGGTAGTCCGCCCCTCCGCCGCCGTTCCGGTCCAGCCGCAGGCCCAGCCGGTCGCCGCTGCCCCGCAGCCGCAGCCCGTCGCCCAGCCGCAGCCGGTCCTGCAGCAGCCGGCCGTCCCGCAGCCGGTGGCCGACCCGATCGCCGACGCCATCCGCGCCTCGGAGGAGAGCCTCGAGCGGGAACTCGCCATCCCGGCAAGCCGTCCGGCCCCGGTCCAGCCGGTCGCCACGCACCACGAGGAACCGCGCCTGCAGAACCGCATCTTCGCCGCTCCGGCGGAAACGCCGGTCATGCAGCGCCCGGCCCCGGTCCAGCAGCCGGTTCAGCAGGCTCCGGTCATGCAGCAGCGCGTCGAGCCGGCAGCTCCCGTCATCCGCCAGGAGCCGCAGACCATGCGCATGCCGAAGATCGAGGACTTCCCGCCGGTCGTGCAGGCCGAGATCGATCACCGCGCCGCCCAGCAGCCGGCCCTCGGGCACGGCGAGGAGCGCGGCCCGATGGGTCTCCTGCGTCGCCTGACCTCCTCGCTCGGCCGTCATGAGGAAGCCCATGGCGAAGAGCAGGCGGCAGCGGCGCCCCAGCAGCAGCGCCGCGCGCTCTCGCCGGAGGCCAGCCTCTATGCTCCGCGCCGCGGCCAACTCGACGATCACGGCCGCGCCAACCCGCAGCCGCGCTCGCTCGGCGAGGACGATCAGCTCGAGATTCCGGCCTTCCTGCGCCGCCAATCCAACTGAACCTCACGCGCTTTGTGACAAGGATGCCCGGATCTCGATCCGGGCATTTTTATTTCGCTTTGTCTTTCAAGTGCTTGCCGGCTGGAAACTGCGTAACAAAGCGAAAGAAACAGTGATTTGTCTGACAGTGAGGGTCCTACTACATTCAGCCTGGGCAAAGGGGCAGTCAGGATTTGCGACGCCGGTATCGCCGGAGAGCAGTAAACCATTCCAGACGTTCCGACAGGACAGTCGGCGGGCGCGTTGTGCCCGGCGCGGGACTTCCTGAGCCATAAAAAGAAAATGCCGGCGGAATGTGCCGGCAACAAGACGAAGGCGAATACAATGACGATGCTCGGTTTCCAGACGACGATCATGAACCCGGTGACGATTGCCGGGACGGGCGTCCATTCCGGTGCGGCGGTTTCCATCACGCTCAACCCCGCCGAGGCCGACAGCGGCATCGTCTTCCAGCGCCAGCACGACAACGGCACCGTCAGCGAATACCGCGCGGTCTCCTCGCAGGTCGGCAACACGGACCTTTGCACCGTCCTCGGCTTTTCCCCGGCGACCGCCATCGCGACGGTCGAGCACGTCATGGCCGCGCTCTATGCGCTCGGTCTCGACAACCTGCTGATCGAGGTGCACGGCGCCGAAATGCCGATCATGGACGGAAGCTCCGCCCCCTTCATCGACGCCATCGACCAGGTCGGCATCGTGCCGCTCGCCGTCAAGCGTCGCTATATTCGCGTCGTCAAGCCGGTGCGCATCGAATCGGGCGCCTCGTGGGCCGAGTTCACGCCCTATGACGGCACGCGCTTCGAGGTCGAGATCGATTTCGACTGCCCGCTGATCGGCCGACAGTCCTGGAAGGGCGACCTGACGCCCGCGACGTTCCGCAACGAGCTTTCGCGCGCCCGCACCTTCGGCTTCATGCGCGATGTCGAGCGGCTGTGGGCTTCCGGCCACGCACTCGGCTCCTCGCTCGAAAACTCCGTCGTCATCTCCGACGACAATACCGTGATCAATGTCGAGGGCCTGCGCTATCCGAAGGACGAGTTCGTCCGCCACAAGACGCTCGACGCCGTGGGCGACCTTGCGCTGGCCGGCGCGCCCTTCATCGGCTGCTATCGCTCCTACCGCGGCGGCCACAAGATGAACGCCTATGCGCTGAAGGCGCTTTTGAGCGATCCGTCCGCCTACGAGGTGGTGGAAGCCGCCCGTTCGCGTCCCGGCCAGCGTGAACTGATCGCCGTCAACGCGCCGGAATTCGCGCCCTGGGCTCTTTGAGGCCGGGGCCGGCCGG
>CBIMFD010000003.1:0-39069 GCA_966243085.1 uncultured Shinella sp. | reverse complement strand
GCCAACGACACCGAATACGGCCTTGTCGCCTATGTCGTCACGGAGAACGGCGCGCGGCAGATGCGCCTTTCCCGCGCGCTGGAATACGGCATGGTGGCGATCAACCGGGTGAAGATCACCGGCGGCCCCATCCCCTTCGGCGGCTGGAAACAGTCCGGCCTCGGCCGCGAGGGCTCGCGCCATGGCATGGAGGCCTTCACCGAACTCAAATATCTCTGCATCGACACCGCTGCCTGAAAGGAAAGACCATGGCCGACAGACGCAACGAACTCACCGCCTGGGACCGCGACCACTTCTTCCATCCCTCCACCCATATGGGCATGCACGCCCGCGGCGAGACGCCCACCCGCGTCATCGGCGGCGGCGAGGGTGTCTACATCACCGACACGAACGGCAAGACGAGCCTCGACGCCTTTGCCGGCCTCTATTGCGTGAATGTCGGCTACGGCCGCCAGAAGATCGCCGACGCGATTGCGAGCCAGGCCAAGGATCTTGCCTATTACCACGCCTATGTCGGCCACGGCACGGAAGCCTCGATCACGCTCTCCAAGATGATCATCGACCGCGCGCCGGAAGGCATGAGCCGCGTCTATTTCGGCCTTTCGGGCTCGGACGCCAACGAGACGAACATCAAGCTCATCTGGTACTACAACAACATCCTCGGCCGGCCCGAGAAGAAGAAGATCATCTCCCGCTGGCGCGGCTATCACGGCTCGGGCGTCATGACGGGCTCGCTCACGGGCCTCCACCTCTTCCACAACGCCTTCGACCTGCCGCGCGCGCCGATCCTGCACACGGAAGCCCCCTATTTCTTCCGCCGGCCGGACCGCTCGATGGACGAGGAGCAGTTCTCGCAATATTGCGCCGACAAGCTGGAGGAGATGATCCTCGCCGAAGGGCCGGACACGGTCGCCGCCTTCATCGGCGAACCGATCCTCGGCACGGGCGGCATCGTTCCGCCGCCGAAGGGCTACTGGCAGAAGATCCAGGCCGTGCTCGACAAATACGACATCCTGCTCGTCGCCGACGAGGTCGTGACCGGCTTCGGCCGTCTCGGCACCATGTTCGGCTCCGACCATTACGGCATGAAGCCGGCGCTCATCACCATCGCCAAGGGCCTGACCTCCGCCTATGCGCCGCTTTCGGGCACCATCGTCTCCGACAAGGTCTGGCAGGTGCTGGTGAAGGGTTCGGACGAACTCGGCGCCATCGGCCACGGCTGGACCTATTCGGCCCACCCGATCTGCGCCGCCGCGGGCGTCGCCAATCTCGAACTTATCGACGAACTCGGCCTTGTCGAGAATGCCGGCGCCACCGGCGCTTATTTCCGGGAGGGGCTGGCAAAGGCCGTCGGCGACCACAGGCATGTCGGTGAAGTGCGCGGCGACGGGCTGATGGCGGCCATCGAATTCGTCGAGGACAGGGACGACCGCGCCTTCTTCGACCCCGCCCGCAAGATCGGCCCGCAGATCGCCGCGGCCCTTCTCGAGCGCGGCGTCATCGGCCGTGCCATGCCGCAGGGCGACATCCTCGGCTTTGCTCCCCCGCTCTGCCTCACCAGAGAGGAGGCCGATATCGTGGTAAAGGCCACGGCCGACGCCGTGAAGTCGGTTCTCGACTGATCGGGCTTGAGACAGCCGGGGCGGCCGCCGCGCCGCCCCGGCCACGCCGCAAGAGGGGACGTTCGAGCAGGGAGTAGCCCGCGATCCCCACGGCGATACCGGCCCCGACCGACAGGGCGAATGTCACGGCCTCCGGCAAGCCGAGCATCAGGCCGATCTTTGCGGCAAGGGAGACCGCGAAGGTGTGCCAGAGGTAGATGGAGTAGGACGCGCTGCCGAGAAGGGCGGGAACCGAAAGGCGCGGAACGCCGCCCCGCCTTTCCAGCGCCGCGGTGCCATAGACCAGCGCGCAGGCGAGCGGCCCGCAGGTCCATTCATCGAAAGGCAGCCTGAGGATGCCGATGGCCGCAAAGCCCAGAAGGCCGATGGCGACAAGCCCGAGCGCCAGCCGGCGGCCCGGGATACGTCCGGCGAGCCAAAGCCGGGCGATCGCCATGCCGGCGACGAATTCCAGGATGATCGGTCGCGTATAGGTCAGAACCAGCGGCGCCTCGCTCTTCACCAGAAGACCGATGGCGACCAACAGGCAGAAGACCGCGGCCATGACCGCGAACCGCATGCGCGGCCGCAGCATCAGACAGGCCGCGAAGACCAGGTAGAAGAACATCTCGTAATTCAGCGTCCAGCCCTGCACGAGCACGGGCCAGACCTCGCCGCTGCTCGGCGAGCGCGCCGGCACAAAGAAGAGCGAGGCGGCGACGTGGCCCACCGTCAGCACGAGATTGGGGAAGAGGCCGGCAAGACCGCCCGCCACCATCACGCCCGTCGCGAGCCAGTAGACCGGCACGATACGGCGGATGCGCTCGGCAAGGAAGCGGCCGGGTGAGACGGGGCGCCGCTCGACGATCACCCACATGATGAAGCCGCTGATGACGAAGAAGACGTCGACGCCGGCCGCACCGATGGCGAAGGCATGGCCGGTGCGCTCCGCGGCATGGAAGACGACGACGGCAAGCGCGGCGAGCGCGCGCAGATACTGGATGCCGTAGAGCGTTTCCCGGCCCTCCGCCGGCAGGGTGCGCGCCGTCATACGAGCGCCGCCCTGTATGGAAGCGGCTGCCGGGCCGGGCTCCTGCGTCCGTCAGCCAGCTTGCCGGCGGCGAAATAGAGCAGGAACGAGCCGACGTGGTAGGGATTGAGGATGTCGATCTCCACGAAAGTGCGCACCGCCAGCAGAGCGGCGACGGTGAAGAGCACCAGCGCCTCCCCGTCCCGCGCCGCCGAGAGCAGCCGGCCGAGATGGCCGGCAAGGGTGACGACGAGCACCATGGTCAGCAGCAGGCAGCCGATGAGCCCCGTCTCGACGGTGGTGGCGATGAAGGTGTTGTGAAAATGGAAGCCGCTGCGCGTGCCGATGAAGAAATCCGCCCAGAGCCGTTCCGCCTCGGCGAAACCCTGCACCCAGAACGCCTGGTAGCCGATGCCGACAAAGGGTGCCCTGCCCGCCGCCTCGATGCCCTGTTGCCAGAGATAGGTGCGCCCGGTCAGCGTCGCGTCCTTGCCGAAGGCGGCAAGGAGCATCTGATAGCCTCCGCCATAGGCGGCGGCGAAGATAGCCAGCACGCCCAGCACGGACAGCGACAGGAACAGCATCTTGCGGTGGCGGGGCGCCAGGCGTTCGAGCGCCCGGAGCGAAAGGCAGAGGCCGACGATCACGATGGTGGTCAGCACCGAGGTCGCCGACTGCGAAGCCTGGAGACAATAGAGCGCGACCAGGATGCAGCCGACGGCGAAAAGCTTCCACAACCCGCGCTCGATACCGAGGAAGAGCGCGGCAAAGGCGAAAAGCACCGCCAGCGAGGCATAGAAGCCGAGCTGGTTCTTGGAGGCGAAGGCGCCGACGAAGCTATAGGTGCCGTCGAGCGGATCGAGGTTATAGACGCCGAAGGCGAGCGAATAGGCGAGCACCAGCCCCGTGCCGATGAGCCCGCCGCGCACGAGCATGCGCGTATCGGCAACGCGCATGGCGATCAGTGCACAGACGACGTGGGAGAGATATTGCACGCCCGCACGCGCCGTCGTGCCCGCCGCCTGCGACCAGAAAACGGAGAGGCAGGCGAAGAGCGCGAAGGCGAAAATCCAGGCATAGCGTGCATAGTTGCCGAGCACCCGCCGGTAATCGAGGGCGACGAGCGGCAGCCACAGGGCGTAATAGGCAAGGATCGAGATCTGGCCGAAGCGGAAGGAATAGGCGAAGACGAAGAAGGAGAGCGCCAGGGCAACCGCGGCATAAGCCTCGTTGCCGGCGGGTCCGATCAGGCGCGCCTTCGCGATCCGCATGTCGGCCTCACTGGGTCGCGAGGCTGAGATCCACCTTGACGACATCGCCCGGCAGAACGGGCGTCGTCTCGGTGGCGCGGATCTGTTCGGCCTTTCCCTTCACCGTGCGCAGGATCGAATAGCCGATATTGGCGGCGGAGATGCCGCCCTTCAGCGTGGCGGCGTCGGCCGATTGCAGCATGGCCTCGGACATGAGATCCCGGCTCGTGCCGAGCTTCAGGGTCAGCGTGTCCAGCTCCTGCTCGGTGTTCTGCATCTCCTGGGCGAGCTGCGCATCCCAGTCGTTCTGGAGATTGGTCTCGTCCTGCGAGGCCTTGTTGATGTCCTGTTTGGCTTTGAGCGAGGCCGTGTCGATATCGAGGAGCGCCGCCTGCAGGTCCGCCGCGCGCTGTTCCAGCGCAAGACGCCGGGAGCTGATGGCGAGACCCTTCTCGGCGAGCGAATCCACCTTCGTCAGGTCGCCCTGCACGAGCTCAAGCTGGCGCGTCTGGGTTTCGGATTTCTTGCCGAGTGCGTCGATCTCGTTGGTGAGCAGCGACTTGAGATCGGCAAGCGCCGTCAATTGCAGGCGCAGCCGCTTTTCGCGCGAGGCCATCAACGCCTTCTCGCTTTCGAGAATGGCGCGCGCCTCGTCCGAATCGCCGAGTTCCTTCGGCATGACGATGTCCTTCGCCCCGCTCATTTCGGCGGCGATGCGGGCGCGGCGGATCAGGAGGCGGTTGCGCTCGGCAAGCTGCACGGCGGCCTCGCCCTCCGACCGCAGGAAGTCGCGGGCGAAACGCTGGCCGGAATCGGCACGCCTCAGCCCGCCGCCGAGGCTAACCGCCTTGAGGACGGTGAGACCCGGCGCATAGGGATAGGCGCCCGGCGTCTGCACCTCGCCGGCAAGATAGACGGGCCGGTATTCGGCGATCTCCACCGAGGCCGAAGGCAGGTCCTTGAGGCCGAACAAGATCTGCATCTTCTTGCCGATCTCCTCGGCGAGCTCGGCCGTCGTGCGCCCATCCGCCGGCAGGGAGCCGATGAACGGCAGGGACAGCGAGCCGTCCGCGCCGATGCTATAATCGCCGCTGACGGCGCTCCAGTCGCGGATCGCGCCTTCCGCCGTCTGCCATTCGGCAACGCGGATGCGGAGCTTGTCCATCACGCCCAGCCGGTATTCGGCCGCAGAGGCGGCAGCCGGTGCGGCGAGCGCGAGCGCCAGGCAAAGCCCGCCGAGCATTTTCACGGGAAAGGCGGGCGCGGCCGAAGCCGCGTTCGGGATCGTCTTCATGAAACCTGTCCTTCTTTCGGATCAGTAGCTGCCGCGCGACAGGCAGACGGCCGGAATGGTGCGGGCGACGATGACGAGATCGGAGGCCAGCGACCAGTTGCGGACATAGTGCGTATCGAAGGCGACGCGCGTCTCGTAGGACACGTCGTTGCGCCCGCTGACCTGCCAGAGCCCGGTGAGGCCCGGACGGGTCTGCAGGTAATAGATGGCGGCAGCCTCGTAGAGTTCCAGCTCGTCCTCCACCACCGGGCGCGGGCCTACGAGGCTCATTTCGCCGCGGATGATGTTGATGAGCTGCGGCAGTTCATCGAGACTGAGCTTGCGCAGCACGGTGCCGACGATCGTGACGCGCGGATCGTACTGCAGCTTCCGCGTGCTCCGCCACTCCTCGTAGGCGGCGGGATTCTGCTCCAGATACTTCTGGAGGATGGCGTCGCCGTTCTCCGCCATGGTGCGGAACTTCAGGCAGCGGAAGGTCGATCCGTTGTAGCCGATGCGGCGGTGGCCATAGAAGACGCTGCCGCCATCGGAATATTTCACGAGTGCCATGATCAGCACGAAGATCGGGCTGAGCAGGACGAGGGCGGCAAGCGCCACCAGAATGTCAAAGCTCCGTTTCGATATCCCCCCTACCGGCGGAGCACCGGCTGTTGCCGTACTGAAAAGCGGCGAACTGGCCGATCGGGTCGCGGACTTCATAGAGATGGCTCCATTTGGATTTGCGATTTGGTCGGGTCCCTGGGACGCGTTCGGACATCCAACGAAGAGTGTATGGTCACAGTTTGTTTTTTGAAGCGCGGGGCGGGGATAAAGAATCCGGCCAGCGAACTTGAGAAGATTTTAATGTCCTAATTTTTGAATTCTCTTCTCTTGCCGTCAGTATAGTTTTGGCCCGGCGCAATTTATATATCGGTATTTTTCTGAAAAAATACGCAAGTCCCTGCTGTTTTCACATCTTCTGACATGGTGTCTGAGCCGAACTATACGCGTTTTTACATCGGCTCTGGAACGTTTCCGCCAGATTTCATACTAAAGAACGTTAAGGTGGAGAGCTATTTCGCAGCGCAATATTATTTTGCAACGCAAAATTTTTTAGGCCGCCATTTCTCAAATTGTAACAAAAGTTGATTGCCCGACGACCTCCGCGCAACCCCGCGGATGCAGCCCTGCAAGGCCGTTTCGCGTCATCGGGGTAGCGTTGACCCTTGCCCTCCCAAACCGTGTCGGAATCTGGGCAAAACGGGGACAAGCGATTCCCATTAACCGGAGCAAGATACAATCGGGCGAGAATCAGGAACCCGTGCCGCTCGCGACTGGTTAATACCAGTGATTGCACGGATGGCGGCGGCATCCTATAGTCTCCGGGAGCCTCAGAGGAGAAGGCAGATCCACCGATGAAACGCGCACAGGAAACCAAATGGCGGGAAAGCCTGGCTTACGGGCCGCGCTTCTTCCTGAGCATGGTTTTCGCGCTGGCGGCGTTCGCGGTCGTCACCTATCTTTCCAGCGGCTCACTTGCGACGACCGCGATCCAGACCTTCATCTGCGCCGTTCTCATCCAGATCGGCTATTTCGTTGCATTGCTCTTCCTGGTCCGGCGAACCGCCAAGGCCCGCAAGGCCGATTTCGAGGGCGGCACACGCGGCACATCGGGCCTCGACAGTGCCAAGCCGCAGGTCCCCGTCTCGATGAACAAGCCCGGCCACTCGCAATCCTGACCGGGCGGGTCGTTTTTGTGCCCCTTTCCCCTTTCATGCTGCATTGCAGCGCGGCCCGCCGCGCCTTCAACGCAGGAAAGGGGATTGTCGTGACCCGAGACGAGAAGGTCTGCGTCATCATTGCCGCGAAGAATGCGGAAGAAACGATCGGCCGGGCCGTGCGCTCGGCGCTGGCCGAGCCGGAGGTGGCGGAAGTCGTGGTCGTGGACGACGGCTCGGACGACCGCACCATGGCGGCGGCGGGCGCTACCGACGATGGGAGCGGGCGGCTCGACATCGTCCGTTTCCCGGCCAACCGGGGTCCGTCGGCCGCGCGCAATCACGCGATCGCCCTTTCCCGCGCGCCGCTGATCTCCATTCTCGATGCGGACGATTTCTTCTTTCCCGGCCGCTTCCGGCGCATGTTCGCCTGCCGGAACTGGGATTTCATCGCCGACAACATCGCCTTCATGGAGCATGCCGAGTCTGCCCGCCAGCCAACGGAATTCGCCCCCAATCCGCGCCCGCTCGACCTCGAGGCCTTCGTTCTCGGCAATATCTCGCGGCGCGGCGCGGCGCGCGGCGAGCTCGGCTTTCTCAAGCCGGTGATGCGCCGCGCCTTCCTTGCCGCCCATGGTATTGCCTACCGCGAGGACATGCGGCTCGGCGAGGACTACGACCTCTATGTCCGGGCGCTGATGGCCGGCGCGCGCTACACGCTTATCGAAAGCTGTGGCTACGGCGCCGTGGTACGCGCCAATTCCCTGAGCGGGCAGCACCGCACGAAGGATCTCGAATCGCTGCTCGCAGCCGAGCAGGCAATTCTGGCTGCGGGAAGCGTGCCTCCCGGCGCGGCGGGCGCAATGCGCCGGCACCATCGGCAGATCGGCCGGCGGCATGCCCTGCGCGATTTCCTCGACCGCAAGCGTGCGGACGGCATGGGCGCGGTGCTTGCCTATGCGCTGGAAAACCCCGCCGCCATGCCGGCCATCGCCGGCGGCATCCTGCGCGACAAGCTGGCAGCGGCACGGCGGCGCGTGCGGCCGCCGCAACCCGCCCCGAAGGGCGGGCTGCGCTACCTCCTGCCCGTCGATCAGAAATAGGCGCGGCGAACGCCTTCCAGCACCGCATGGAAGCGCTCCTTCCGTTCGCGAAGGCGCGTGTCGGCGCTGAGTTGCGGCTCGGCACGGCTCGCCTGCCACAACGCCAGCGTCGACGGCATGGCAAGGGCCTGCTTGGCGGCATGGCGCAGGCCCGACCGGGGCGGCGCCTCGGCGACCGCGGCGGCATTCCCCTCCGCCATCGCGGGCGCCGCACCCTCGTAGTCGACGCCCCAGAAGCGGGCACCCTTGATGATCGCCTCGGCCCGTGTGGAGATGGGAATGCGCCGGGGCCGGTGCTCGACACCGAGCGTCGCGGCCCAGTCCCGCCATTTGAAACTGTTGATGTTCGTGGAGGTCGAGACCGCCACCCACGGCACCCGGAAGGCATCGGCAAGGATGGCGCCGTGCATGGATTCGGCGACGATCAGCTCGGATTGCGCGATCTTGCGGATCACCGCCTTCGCCTCGCCGCGCGGGTCGATATAGTCGAGACCGGCCGCCTTGCAGACGGCCGGCCAGAGCCCCGCCACCGCCGATTCCCAATGGGGAACGAAGGCGCGCCTGTAGCGCTTCGGCTGGCCCATGAATTCCGGCATGTCGGCGACCATCACCGCCGGATCGACAATGCCGAGCTCCTCGCGCACGCCGACCTTTTCGGCCGTGAGCGGCCCCCGCACAGAGCGGATATCCCAGAGATCCCTATCGCGCATATCCGGCAGGCTGCCGTAGCCGAAGCCGCTGCCGAGCACCAGCTTGCGGCCCTCCTCAGGCAGGAGGGTGCCGTTCAGCACCGTGCCGACGCCGACGAGAAGCACGTCCGGATGCACCTCGCGGAACCCCGGCAGCAGGAAATCCCAAAGCCAGAGATTGAGGTCGTCACCGAAATTGCCGTGCTGCGATTCCCAGTAATAGGGCTTCATGTCCTCTCCTTGGAAAAGGTTGGCTCAGCGGGAAAATTTTCCCACGGCAAGAGCGAAGGCGCTCGTGAAGAGACGCGGATCGCGGATCGCCCAGTGGACGAGCATGTCGAATTGCGGCAGCTTGCGACGCTTGACGCGCCGGGCCTGGCTCCACAGCGCCTGACGCCGCGCCGTCTGCTTGTAGGAGCGTAGCGAGGCGATCTCGGCCGGCCGCTCGGCAAAGCGCTGCTCCAGCCGGTCGAGCGCCACCCAGGTGTTGAACTGCTGGCGCAGGAACTGCGGCGAATCGTTGTCGACGCCGTGGAAGATGTTGAGCCCCTCGCCGCGCACGGCACCGGCGGCCGCGCTCAGCACCACCCGCTTGGCGGCAAGCACGCAGTCGCAGAAGAAGAGCACGTCTTCCGCCGCAAGCCGCAGCGCCGCATCGAAGCGCACGCGCTCGAAAAGCGGCCGGCCGATCACCATCGCGGAGAGGTGAAGGAAACTCCAGTTCTTCAGCATGACCTGCGTGAGACCGGGGATCTCGACCAGCGGCGGATCGTCGGAAAGCCGGACGACGGCCTCGCTCGCCGCAAGGTCCGCGATGCCGAAATGATAGTAGAATTCATCGCCGCCGGTGATCGAGGCGAAGTAGCAATCGGCGCTAAAACGCGTCATTGCCGCCTCCGCCGCGGCGAGGTGGCCCGGCATCCAGGTGTCGTCCGAATCGAGGAAGGCGACAAGCTCGGTCTGCGCCGAGACATGGTCGAGCCCGGCATTGCGGGCACCGCCGGGACCGGCATTCTCCTGGCGCACGACGCGCACGCGCGCCTGTTCCGCCTCGGAAAAGGCAATCAGATCGCCATCGGCCGGATAGGGGGATTCATCATCGACGACAATGACGTCGAAGTCCCTGAAACTCTGGGCAAAAACCGACGTGAGCGCACGCCTGAGGATACCCGGCTCCTTCTGGTAGAAGGGGATGATTACTGTCAGCTTCGCCATCTTTTCGTCCCTGTGGCTTCTCTAGAAAGAGGTTCGTCTGGTCTCCTCCCACCGGGGCGCGGCCGTTTCCGGCGCAGGCTTGTCGTCGTCAAGGCTCCTTTTGCGAAACAGGAATCCGCCATGTCTCAGCCCGTGAATGCAAAATCGGTTACCCGGAACGTCGGCTGGAGCGTCCTATCCAAGACAAGCACATTCGGGCTTAAATTTGTCACCGTGCCCATTCTCGCCCGGCTCCTGACGCCGGAGGAGTTCGGCGCGGTGGCCGTCGCGCTTGCCGTCGTGCAGTTCCTCGCCATGATCGGCGGGGCGGGCCTGGCCTCCGCCCTCATCCTCGAACCGAACGAGGAAGCCGAGACGATCCACTCGGTCTTCTGGGCCAATCTCGCCCTCGCCTTCCTGATGGCGGCGGGGCTCTACGTCTTCGCCGAGCCGCTTGCCGGATGGTTCGGCGCATCGGACGCCGCCTACCTCCTCAAGCTCATGTGCCTGCTCATCCCGCTCCAGCTTGCCGGCGACGTCGCCTATGCGCTCGTTGCCCGGCGCATGCAGTTCAGCCGGGATGCGCTGTGGAGCATGATCTCCGAATCGATCGCGGCGATCGCCGCCGTGATCCTCGCGCTCGCCGGCTTCGGGGTCTGGGCGCTGGTCGCGCAGCTTTTCGTGGCCGGAGCGATCCGGCTTGCCGGCCTCTTCTTCGTCTCGCGCTACCTGCCGCGCCCCCGCTTCCGTGTGGAGAGCGTCGTACGCCTTGCGCGCTTCAGCCTCGGCCTGATGGGCTCGGAGGTCGCCAACTTCGTCACCTTCCAGTCCCCCATGGTGGTGATCTCACGCTTCCTCGGCCTTGCCGATGCCGGCGCCTATTCCGCCGCCAACCGCTTTTCCAGCATCCCGAACCAGGTGGTGCTTTCCGGGGTGATGGGCGTGCTCTTTCCCGCCTTCAGCACGATGGTGCACGACCGGGAGCGCCGCTCGCAGGCGCTGATGCTGAGCACGCAGGTGACGACCCTCATGCTCGCGCCCATGATGTTCGGCCTGTGGGCGCTCGCGAAACCCTCCATGCTGCTGCTGTTCGGTCCGCAATGGGCCGCCGCCTGGCCGGTGCTCGGCCTGCTCGCCCTTTCCAAGGGCCTCCTGACACCCTGCAGCACCTTCATTCCCTACCTCAAGGGCTCGGGCCACGGCGGGGCGCTGTTCTGGTGGGCCGTCGGCCGCGCCGCCGTCACCACCGCCGCCGTCGCCTGGGGCGCCCATGACGGCACGCTCATCGAGGCCATGATCGCGCTCTGCCTCGTCAACGCCGTCGTGCTCGTCGGCTATTCCTGGGTGGTGTTCCGGGCGGACGGCACGCCCTTTCTCTCGGGCTTCTATCGCTCGGTCCGCCCCATGCTCACGGCTGCCCTGATGGCGTTCGCCGTCCGCCTTGTGCTCGACCATTACCTCGCCCAGCACTTCCACCCCGTCCTGCAGGTCGGCATCGGCATCGCGCTCGGCGGCCTCCTCTATGCGATCCTCATCCTTCTCACCGAAGGTCCGCTGTTGAGGAAGCTCCTCGAACTCGTCCGCCGGCCCAAAGCCGCCGTCGCCAGCCTGCCTTGAGCCCGCCCCAATTCCGGTCCGGCCGGCCGCAATCGCGATTCTCCCCGGCAGGATAAGCGTGCGGCTCCGAAAAAATTTCGCGCCGGACTGCATCCAGAAATTGCGTATAGATCAGTATATTCGAATAGTCCGCAAGGTATTGAAGACCGCGGGATCGTACTTGCTTTTCTGCAACGGAACAGAGTGATTTCAGGCGGTGCCGCTCTGGCGGAATTTGCTGCAATGCAACCTTCTCGACCGACAACTTTGCTGCGCCGCCATATTTTTCGCCTGCCCGTCACCCACACTTCTCTTCGCAGACGCAAGTCTCAACTTGTTTGAACGCCGTCCAGGGGGGACGGCCGGCAGAGGGTGACGGACATCGTGGATATCGACGCGACCGTTTCAGCGCGCATCAACCTCATGCGCATCGTGCTGATCTCCGGGATCATCTTCGTGCATGTTCCCTACGATCCGGCGACGAGCCCCTATGCGGGCACGTTCGGCGGGCTCGACTGGCTGCGGGTGTTCCTCGCCGACAGCCTCTTTCGCATCGGCGTGCCGTGCCTCAGCGCCATTTCCGGCTTCCTGCTCTTCCATCGTGGCCTTGCGGCCTTCGATTACCGCAGAATCCTGCGCGGCAAGGCGTCGACGATCCTCTTGCCCTTCCTTCTGTGGAACACCGCCTTCCTCTTGCTGGTCTATGCCGCGCAGTCGCGGGGCATCGGCTTCGGCTACCTGCCGGACGTCGTGCATGCCGGCCCGCGCGACTGGATGAACCTCGGCCTTGCCGTCGAGGCCTGGCCGATCAACATCCCGCTCTACTTCCTGCGCGATCTCCTGCTCTGCCTCGTCCTCTCGCCGCTGATCGCCTTCGCCGTCCAGCGCTATCCGCGCATCGTGCTCGCCCTGATGCTGGTCTATGCGGTGCTGCCGCTGCCGAA
This sequence comes from uncultured Shinella sp., assembly GCA_966243085.1. Lineage (GTDB taxonomy): Bacteria > Pseudomonadota > Alphaproteobacteria > Rhizobiales > Rhizobiaceae > Shinella. The sequence continues at coordinate 26,671 of CBIMFD010000003.1, read as the reverse complement.
CGGCATCTTCCTCAAGAAATCCATCCTGTTCGGCTTCAGCCTCGGCGCCGCGCTCGCCCTGCACCGCGTCGACATCAAGCGCCTCGACCGCTTCGCCGTCCCGGTCGTCGCCGCCGCGCTTGCCATGGCCGTGCTCCTTTCCGTCGCGCTCTATGCCTTCGGCCCGGATTTCCCGGCCTGGCTCGACATGCTGCGGAGCCTTGCGGCGATTGCCGGCATCTTCGGCGCCTGGGCGCTTTCCGCGCTGCTCATCCGCACCGGCACCGGCCAGGCGCTGTCGCGGCTCGGCGGCCTGAGCTTCTGGATCTTCTGCGGCCATTATCCGTTGCTCATCCTGTTCTGGATGGTGTGGAACCGGCTCGGCATTCCGGATTACCCGCTGTTCTATGCCGCAAGCCCGGTTCTCGCCCTCGCCATCCTCGTATCAACCCACGCAGCGGCGCGGCGCTTTGCGCCCGGCCTTTCCGCCGTCCTCACCGGCCGCCGCATGGGCGGCCAGAAACGGCCCGTGGCCGGCCATCCGCAGATGAAGCCCGCCGGCTCCATCGCCCAACGGAGGTGACAATGCGCATTCCCCTGAGAAAGACCTTCTGCGCCGCAGCGCTCCTGCTTTCCGCCGGCCCGCTCGCCGCGCAGGACGGAGCGAACGGTGCCTCCTTCGTGGAGGAGTTCGACCGGCTCGACACCGCCTTCTGGTATGTTTCCGACGGTTGGAACAACGGCGCGCACCAGAACTGCACCTGGTCGAAGAACCAGGTCTCGGTGGAGGGCGGCAAGCTGTCGCTCGCCTTCGATGCGAAGCCCGCCGGCGACCGCCAGTATGCCTGCGGCGAGATCCAGACCCGCAAGCGCTACGGCTATGGCACCTACGAGGTGCGCATGAAGGCCGCAACGGGCCCGGGCCTCAACTCGGCCTTCTTCACCTTTATCGGCCCGACCGACAAGAAGCCGCATGACGAGATCGATTTCGAGGTCCTCGGCAAGGATACGAACCGCGTGCAGCTCAACCAGTATGTCGCCGGCAAGGGCGGCAACGAGAAGCTGGTACCCGTCGAAGGCGGCGCCGACAGCGGCTTCAACGACTATGCCTTCGTCTGGCAGAAAGATCGCCTGCGCTACTATCTCAACGGCGCGCTCGTGCACGAGGTGACCGATCCGCAGAAGTTGCCGTCGAACGCCCAGAAGATATTCCTCTCGCTCTGGGGCACCGACACGCTTTCCGACTGGATGGGCCGCTTCGCCTTTACCGGCAAGGCTACGCTCCAGGTGGAGCGCATCGCCTTCACCGCCGAGGGCGAGCCCTGCCAGTTCGACGGCTCCGTCGCCTGCCTCGTGAACTGAGAGGGCTACCGATGCTGCGCGTCCTCTATCTCGTCCACGATCTTTCCGACCCCGCCGTGCGCCGGCGGGTGCTGATGCTCGCGGCCGGCGGGGCGGAGGTGACGCTTGCCGGCTTTCGCCGCGGCGAGAACCGGCTCGCAGATATCGAGGGCGTCACGCCGCTGGAGCTCGGCGCGACCGCCGACGCCCGTTTCGCCCAGCGCCTCCTCGCCGTCGCCGGCGCCGCGGCCGGCCTTGCGCGCCGGCTCGCCGGCATCGCCCGGCCGGACGTGATTCTCGCGCGCAACCTCGAAATGCTGGCGCTTGCCGGCCGCGCCTCGGCCCGCTTTGGCAGCGTTCCGATCGCCTATGAATGCCTCGACGTCCACCGCCTCCTGCTGAAGGACGGCCTTGTGGGCAAGGCGCTGAGGGCCGCGGAAAGCCGTTTCGCCCGCAATGCCCGCCTGCTCGTCACCAGTTCCCCTGCCTTTGTCGAGCATTATTTCAGGCCGCTCTCCGGCGTCCGGGCACCCGTGCACCTGCTGGAGAACCGGGTTCTCGAACTCGGCGGCAACGAAACAAACCTGCCCGTGCGGGCAAGGCCCGCGGGCGTGCCGTGGCGCATCGGCTGGTTCGGCGCGATCCGCTGCCGCAAGTCCCTCGACCTGCTCGCCGCCTTCACCCGCCGCATGGAGGGCCGCTTCGAAGTCGTGCTGCGCGGCCGGCCGGTGCGCAGCGAATTCGACGATTTCGACGGTCTCGTCGCCCGCGAGCCCTTTCTTCGTTTTGAAGGCCCCTACCGCAATCCGGAGGACCTTGCCGCCATCTATGACGAGGTCGATTTCGCCTGGGCCATGGACTTCTTCGAGGAGGGACAGAACTCGCTCTGGCTCCTGCCGAACCGGCTCTACGAAGGCTGCCGTCACGGCGTCCTGCCGATCGTTCTCGAAGGCACCGAGACTGCACGCCTTGCCGGGCGATACGGCATCGGCGTGACGCTTGCCGATGCGCACCCGGAGACGCTCGCCGAGCGCTTCGCCGCTTTCGACGGCGCCGCCTACCAAGCGCTCCAAGCCGAACTTGTCCGGCACGGGACGCGGCCATGGGTCCTCGACCGCGCGGATTGCGCCGCCTTCGTCCAGCGCCTCGCCGCCCTGCGCCAGCCTGCCGGGCAGGCCGCGGCCGCGCACCCCGTTCCCTCCCTCATCGCAAACGAGGTGGACTGCCATGACCGTTGACGCCGTCGCAGCCGTGCGCTGCCTGATCGTGATCCCGTGCCTCGACGAGGCACCCTATCTCGAAGCGCTCGTCCGCCAGCTCGAGCCGGGCCTTGCCGGCCTCGACGCGACGCTCGTCGTCGTCGACGGCGGGAGCACGGACGGCACGCGCGAGATCGCCCACCAGCTCGCAGGAACCCGGCCGGCCATGCGGGTGCTCGACAATCCCAAGCGCATCCAGAGCGCCGCCATCAATCTCGCCGTCGAGGCCTTCGGCGTCGAGCACGACTATCTGATCCGCATCGACGCGCACGGCACCTATCCGCAGGATTACTGCCGCGTTCTGGTGGAGGAAGCGCTGGAAACGGGCGCGGATTCCGTCGTCGTCGCCATGCAGACCGTCGGCTTCGGCACGTTCCAGAAGGCGACCGCCGTCGCGCAGAACTCCGTGCTCGGCAATGGCGGGGCCAAGCACCGCGTCGGCGCAAAGAGCCATTGGGCGGAGCACGGCCACCACGCGCTGATGCGCATCGCTGCCTTCCGCGCCGTCGGCGGCTATGACGAGACCTTCACCGCCAACGAGGACGCCGAATGCGACTACCGGCTCCGCGAAGCCGGCTACCGCATCTGGATGACCGCGCGTACCAGCATGACCTATTATCCGCGCGAAAGCGCGCTGCCGCTCTTCAAGCAGTATTTCGGCTACGGCCGTGGCCGGGCACGCAACTTCCTCAAACACCGGGCGCGGCCGAGCCTGCGCCAGATGCTCCCGCTGATGGTGGCGCCCGTCGCCGTCGGCGCGCTCCTGGCCGCCCTCACCTGGATTGCGGCCGTGCCCTTCGTGCTGTGGGCGGCCGCCTGCCTTGGCTACGGCGCCTGGATGGCGCTCGGCGAACGCAATCCCTACGGCCCGCTTGCCGCCGTCTCGGCCATGATCATGCATTTCGCCTGGTCGGCCGGCTTCTGGCGCGAACTCCTCGACATCCGCCAGCGGAGGGTGCCGGCATGAGCGCGCCGCTTCGCATCGACATCGCCGTCTGCACGTTCCGGCGCAAGGCGCTCATGGACACGCTCGCCTCGCTCGCGCGCCTCGTCGTGCCACCCGGCGTTCGCCCCCGCGTCATCGTCGCCGACAACGATATCGAACCGAGCGCCCGGCCCTGCGTCGAGACGGCAGGGGCGCTGCTGGCGATGGAGGTCGTCTACGTCCATTGCCCGGCCGGCAACATCTCCATTGCCCGCAATGCCTGCCTCGAGCGGAGCGACGCCGATTTCCTCGCCTTCGTCGACGACGACGAGACCGTGGAGCCGCAATGGCTGGACCGGCTGCTCGCCGCCGCTGAGGAAAGCGATGCGGACGTGGTGCTCGGGCCGGTGCGCGCGCTCTACCGGCCCGACGCGCCCCGCTGGATGCAGCGCGGCGATTTCCATGCCACCCGCCCCGTCTTGGTGAAGGGCGAGATCCGCACCGGCTATACCTGCAATGTCCTGATGCGCCTCGCCGCACCGTCGATTGCCGGCCGCCGCTTCGACCTTGCGCTCGGCCGCAGCGGCGGCGAGGACACGGCCTTCTTCAGCGCCGTGCACGGCGCGGGCGGGCGCTTCGCCTTTGCCGCGGACGCTTGGGTGGAAGAGCCGGTTCCCTCCGCGCGCGCGCGCTTTTCCTGGCTCGCGCAGCGGCGCCTGCGCATGGGCCAGACGCACGGAAGGCTCCTTGCCGAACGGCACGAGGGCGCCCGGATCAGGGCAGCGGCACTCGCCGCCGCGAAATGCGCCGCCTGCCTTGCGGGCGCGGCGGCCTTCGCGCCTTCTGCGGTCCGGCGCAACCGCTTCGCGCTACGCGCCCTCCTCCATGCCGGCGCCGTCGGCGGCCTGTTCGGCGCCCGCGCCATCGAACCCTACGGCAAGCTGGAGGCGGCGCAATGACCGCCCCCGACGCCAGCATCGTCATCGCCGCCTACAATGCGGCGGACACGATCATGGAGGCTATCCGCAGCGCCCTTGCGCAACAGGACGTGACGGTCGAGATCGTCGTCGCCGACGACGGCTCGACAGACGGAACGCGTGAAGCCGTCGCCACCTTCGGCGATCCGGCCGTGCGGCTCGTCGCCCTCGACCGCAACCGCGGCCCGGGCGGCGCGCGCAATGCCGGCTTCACCGCTGCCCGCGGCCGGTGGATCGCCGTGCTCGACGCGGACGATACGATGCGGCCCGAACGTCTCCGCCGGATGATCGCGCTGGCCGAGCGGGAAGAAGCGGCCGTCGCGGTCGACAATATCGAGGTGCGCCATGCCGACGGCGGCACCGGAAGAATGTTCCCGGACGATCTTCTCGCCCGTGCGGAACTGACGCTCCCAGACTTCATCGATTCCAACCGGATTTTCCGCAGCACGCACAATTTCGGCTACATGAAGCCGGTCTTCCGCCGCGCCTTCCTTGAAGAGAAGCGGCTCGCCTATGACGAGGCGCTGCGGATCGGCGAGGACTACCTGCTGCTCGCCTCGGTGCTGGCCGCCGGCGGCCGGTGCGCGGTCGCGCCGGAAGCCGGCTATGTCTACCATATCCGCGGCGGCTCGATCTCGCGCGTGCTGCACCTCCATCATGTCGAGGCCATGCTGGCCGGCGACCGGCGCTTCCTCGCCCGCTTCCGGCTCACCGCCGAAGCAGCAGCCGCGCAGCGCCGCCGCACCCGCAACCTTCAGGAAACGTGCGCCTTCCTGGCGCTCGTCCAGCATCTCAAGAATCGTTCGTTCGGGCCCGCCCTCAAGGTGGCGCTCGGCGATCCCGTCGCGCTCCGGCATCTTTCGATGCCGCTCGCCGCCCGATGGCGCCGCCTCACGGCGCCGTCGTCCCATAGCAAGGCAACCGCGCCCCGCGGCGCGGCCCTCTCCCCATCGACGGCGCCGGACCCGGCGCTCAAGAACAAAGGATAATGCCCATGGAGCGAAACCAGACCGTCCGCAAGGCCGTCATTCCCGTTGCCGGCAACGGAACGCGCTTCCTGCCAGCCACCAAGGCCATGCCCAAGGAAATGCTGACCATCGTCGACCGCCCCGTCGTGCAATATGCCCTCGACGAAGCGCGCGAGGCCGGCATCGAGCATGTCGTCTTCGTCACGAGCCGTAACAAGCAGGTCATCGAGGATCACTTCGACGACACGCCGGAACTCATCGCCTCGCTGGAGAAGTCCGGCAAGGACGACAAGGTGGACGAGCTCGGCCGGCTGCTGCCCAAGGCCGGATCGGTCAGCTTCACCCGCCAGCAGGCCCCGCTCGGGCTCGGCCATGCGGTCTGGTGCGCCCGCGACCTCATCGGCGACGAGCCCTTCGCGCTGCTGCTTCCCGACATGATCTCCTTCGGCCCACGCGGTTGCCTTGCCGGTCTGATGGACCTCTACGGCGAGGTCGGCGGCAATGTCGTCGGCGTCGAGCAGTGCGCTCCGGAAGAGGTCTCGCAATACGGCATCGTCGGCAGGGGCGCGGCCGTGCGCCATGGCTTTGCTGTCACCCACATGGTGGAAAAGCCGAAGGCGGGCGACGCGCCGTCCAATCTTTTCCTCAACGGGCGCTACATCCTCCAGCCGGAGATATTCGGCCATCTCGCCCGCCAGCAGCGCGGCGCCGGCAACGAGATCCAGCTCACCGACAGCATGCTGAAACTCTCGGAAAAGCAGCCGTTCCACGCCCATGTCTATGAGGGGCGGACCTATGACTGCGGCTCCAAGCACGGCTTCATCGAGGCCAATGTCGCCTTTGCGCTGGCGCGGCCGGATATCGGCGGCGCGGTCTACGAATCCCTCCGCGACATGATGATGTCGCACGAGGGCCGGATTCGCGCGGCATGATACCAAGGCCCCGGATGGAGGATCCGGGGCCGCCTCCGGGAGGACAGAGTTTCCATCGCGCCGAAAGGCAGAACGGAGCCCCATGCATCAACGCACCGTATCGCACAGCAGCATCCTCAGCCGGGAGCCGGATCCCTCCGATTCCTTCATCGATCTCGACCGCCTGCTGACGATCCTCGTTCGCCGGGCGCGGCTGATCGGGCTTTCGGTCGCGCTCGCCGTGGCGCTGGGCGTCGCCTATCTCCTCTTCGCGACGCCGGTCTACACGTCGATGACGCAGATCCTGCTCGATGAGGACCTGTCCCGCTATGCCGAGGAGAGCGAGCCCTCGCCGCAGAGCAGCCAGCAGGTCGATATGCGCATCGCCAGCGCCGCCGAGATCCTGAAATCCGGCCGGCTGGCGCTGCGCGTCGTCGACGACCTGAAGCTGGCCGACAACGAGGCCGTCCTCAACCCGCCGCAATCGCCCGTGGCGACCGTCAAGGGATGGATCAAGTCGCTGGCATCGCTCGGCTCGGCCGAACCGCAGGCCTCCGCGGAGGCACTTGCGAACGGCCGGCGCGAGAAGGCGGCCGCCATGCTGCAGCAATCGCTGAAGGTGGAACGCGTCTCGCGCAGCGCGGTGCTTGCCGTCTCCTTCCGCTCCACCGATCCGGAGCTTGCCGCCTCCATCGCCCGCCGCTATGCGCAGGCCTTCTTCGAGGACCAGCTCAGCGCCAACTTCACGGCGACGGAACAGGCCTCCACCTGGCTCCAGGAACGGCTCACCGACATCCAGGCGCGCGCCCAGGAGGCAGCGCTTGAGGTCGCACGCTACCGTGCCGAGAACGGCCTCACCACCTCCCGTGGCGAACTGATGTCGGAACAGCAGCTCGCCGACCTCAACAGCCAGCTCATTCTGGCGCAGGCCGACGCGGCGAGCGCCTCGGCCCGATACGCGCAATTCAGGGCGATCGTCGAGCAGGGGCCGGACAAGGCCGTCGCCAACGCCACCATCCCGGCACAGCAGGCCGATGCCCCCGCGCTCCGGGAACTGCGAGGCCGCTACAATTCCATCGTCAAGCGCGCCGGGGACATCACCCGCAATTTCGGCGCCGACCACCCGCAAGCCGTCGCACTACGCGCCGAGAAGGAGGATCTGGCCGGCCAGATCTACCGCGAACTCAAGCAGTTGACCGCAAGCTACCGCAACGAATACGAGGTCGCCCGCTCGCGCGAGGTTTCCTTGCGCGAAAGCATCAAGAAGGTCGCAGGCAACAATGCCGAGGCGAACCGCTCTTCCGTTCGCCTCCAGGAACTCGAGCAGAAGGCGACGGCGCTGAAGGCCCTGTCGGAGTCCTATCTCGCCCGCTACGAGCAGGCCTCGCAGAAGCAGTCCTTCCCGATCCCCGAGGCGCGGGTGATCTCGGATGCCGGCGTGCCGGTCTCCCCGTCGAGCCCCAGCAAGACCATGGTGCTCGGCCTCTCGCTGGTGCTCGGCCTCATGGCCGGCGGGGCGCTCACCTTCGTGCAGGAGATGCGCGAGCGCGCCTTCCGGCTGGAGAACGACGTGCGCACCATCCTCGGCCTGAAGCCGCTCGGCTACCTGCCTCTCGTCGGCGGCGGCCAGAAGAAGCGCAAGCCGGCGATGATCGGCGCCAAGGCGGTCAAGACCGAGCCGCCGTCCGACACCGAGGAAGAGGTCATACCGCTGGAACGCATGACGCGCGTGGTACTGGATGCACCCCGCTCGGCCTTCACGGAGACCCTGCGCAATGCAAGGCTCACCGCCGACACGATGCTGCAGGGCCGCGAAAGCCGCGTCATCGGCGTCACCTCGGCGCTGCCCGGCGAGGGAAAATCCACGGTCGCGACCAATTTCGCCGCCCTCCTTGCCGTCAGCGGCAAGCGCACGCTGCTGATCGACGCCGACATGCGCCGGCCCGGCCTCAGCGCCATGATGAAGCCGGCCCCGCAGGTCGGTCTCGTCGAGGTGCTGCGCGGAGATATTCCCTGGGCGCAGGCGCTCAAGACCGATCGCCGCTCGCAGCTCGCCATCCTGCCGATCGCCCTGCGGCCGGGCGAAGCGCGCCGGTACGAGGCGAACGAGATGATGTCCTCGCCGGCGATGAAAGAGCTCGTCGCGGAGGCGCGCCAGACTTTCGACTATGTCGTAGTCGATCTGACGCCGCTCGGCCCCGTCATCGACGCCAAGGCTTTCGAGCCCCTGGCCGACGGCTTCCTCTTCGTCGTGGAATGGGGCAAGACCTCCGCCAACCTGGTGCGCGACCTGCTCGCCACCGAGCACCGGATCGAGGCCAAGACCCTCGGCGTCATCCTCAACAAGACGGACATGGACGCCCTTGCCCGCTACAGCGACGCGGGCGCGGCGGAAAAGTACCGGGACCTCTACGACCGCTATTACACGGACAGCCTGCAGGGCGCGCCGCGCTGATCACGGCGCGGCGGCCGGGGTCCTATCGGAAATCACGGGGTAGATTTGGTTCGAGCCATGGCCGCCGCCTTGTGCTATCAGCGGTCCAGCCAATCCGAGTTGTATGCCCCCATGAGTCCAAAGACCCGCGGTTATCTCTTCGCCTTCCTGGCCATCTGCATCTTTGCCGGTCAGGACGCGATCACCAAATATCTTGGCGACCGCTACCCCGCCCTTTTCATCACGATGATCCGGTTCTGGGCCTTCGCGCTCTTCGTCTGCGGCTTTGCCGCCTCCTCGCCGGGCGGCATCCGCGCGGCCATCCGCACCCGCCGGCCCTGGCTGCAGGCCGCGCGCGGGCTCCTGCTCGTCGCAGAAATCGTCCTCATCGTCTTTTCCTACGTCCATGCCGGCCTTGCCATGAGCCAGTCGGTGTTCCAGGCGACGCCACTCATCGTCACGGTGCTGTCGATCCCGCTGCTCGGCGAAGCCGTCGGCTGGCGGCGCGGGACCGCCGTGCTGGTGGGCCTTGTCGGGGTTCTCGTCATCATCAACCCCGTCGGCGTCCACTTCGACCTCTCGCTGCTCCTGCCGCTCGGCGCCTCCCTCCTCTTCGCGCTCTACAGCATCGCCACGCGCAAGGTGGGCTCCGAAGATTCGGCCGTTACCAGCCTCTTCTATGCCGGCATCGTCGGGGCCGTCGCGATCTCGCTGATCGGCCCATTCTACTGGACGGATGTCGAGCCGGCCGACTGGTTGGCGCTCGCGGCGCTCTGCGTCTGCGGCACGCTCAGCCACTACTATCTCATCCGGGCCTACGGGCTGCTGCAGGCGGCGGAGGTGCAGCCGGTCACCTATTTCCAGCTCGTGCTCAACGTGATCATCGCCGTCGCCTTCTTCGGCGAGGCGCTGTCGCTCCACATGGTCGTCGGCGCGCTGATCGTCGTCGGCGCCGGCCTCTTCACGATCTGGCGCGAGCACCAGCTCATCCGGCGGACGGCCGCCGGCAACTCGCCGGGCTGATCACGGCCGTTCAGGCCAACCGCTTCTCTTCCTGCCCTGCGGCGAACATCGGCCCGCCCTTGTGCGCGGGAAAGCCGTAGCCGTTGATCATGACCAGGTCGATATCGCCCGGCCGGGCGGCGATGCCTTCGGCAAGCAGCGCTCTCCCCTCGTCGGCCATCGCTTCGAGGAGACGGTCCACGATCTCCTGCGCGCTGAACGGGCGGGGCGTGATGCCCTTTGCCGCCCGCGCCGCTTCGATCATCGCCGTCACGGCGGGATCGTCCGTCCGTTTCCCGTCCGGATAGGCATACCAGCCGAGGCCCGTCTTGCGGCCGAGGCGGCCGGCCTCGCAGAGCCTGTCGGCGATCTCGACATAGCGCTCGGCGGGATTGCGGCTCGCGGCCTGCCGCTTGCGGCGTGCCCAGGCGATCTCGAGGCCCGCCATGTCGTTGACGGCGAAGATACCCATCGGAAAGCCGTAGGCTTCCAGGGCGGCGTCGACCTCGTGCGGCAGGGCGCCGTCCTCCAGCATGAATTCCGCCTGTCTGCGATAGGCCGAGAAGATGCGGTTGCCGATGAAGCCCTCGGTAACGCCACAGACGATGGGGAGCTTGCCGAGGCGCTTGACGAAGGCGAGCGCGCTCGCCAGCACGCCGGGCGCCGTGGCGGTGCAATCGACGACCTCCACCAGCCGCATGACATTGGCCGGCGAGAAGAAATGGAGGCCCACCACGCGGGAGGGATGGGCCGTGGCGGCGGCGATCGCATCGGGATTAAGATAGCTGGTATTGGTCGCGAGAATGGCGTCCGGCGCGACGATGCCGTCCAGCTTGCGGAACAGGTCTATCTTGACCGCAAGGTCGTCGAAGACGGCCTCGATGACGAGATCCGCCGCTGCAAGGTCGGCCGCCTCGGCGGTCGTTTCGAGCCGTGCGAGGCAGGCATCGCGGGCCTCGCCGGTCAGACGGCGGGATTGCACGGTCTTGTCGAGAAGGCCGGCCATGCGGGCGCGCCCGTCCGCGGCGGCCTTCGGCGTCTGCTCCAGCGCGACGACGCGATAGCCGCCGACGAGCGCCGAGACGGCGATGCCGGACCCCATCAACCCCGCACCGACGACGCCCACGGTCTCGACCTGCCGCGGTGAAACCCCGTCGAGCTTGTCGACCTTGCCCGCGGCGCGCTCGGCGAAGAACACATGCCGCAGGGCCGCGGATTCGGCGGAATCGCGCAGGCGCACGAAGGTCGCGCGCTCCTCCGCAAGCCCTTGTTCTAGGCCGAGTTCTCCTGCCGACGCAACGAGCCGGATGGCCTCGGCGGGCGCCGCCTGCCCCCGGCTTTTCGCAACGACCTTCGCCTGCGCCGCGTTAAGGGCAGCGGCATCCGCGGCGGGAACAGCAAGTTCGCCCGTCCGGCGGAGCGGCCGCCCAGCCTGTTCGCGCACGGCGGCGATGGCCGCGGCAACCGGGTCGGCGGCGACGGCATCGGCAAGGCCGAGTGCGACGGCCTCGTCCGCCCTGACCGCGCGCCCCGTGCCGATGAGCTCGACGGCCGCGACCGTGCCGATCAGGCGCGGCAGGCGCTGGGTCCCGCCGGCACCGGGAACGATGCCGAGCTTGACCTCCGGCAAGCCGAAGGACGCCTTCCCGCCGGCGATGCGGCCATGGCAGGCAAGCGCCACCTCGCAGCCGCCGCCGAGCGCGGCGCCGTTCACGGCGCAGACGACCGGCTTTCCGAAGGCTTCGATGCGGCCGACGAGCGCGGGAAGCTGCGGCTCGGCCGGCGGCTTACCGAATTCCCGGATATCGGCCCCGCCAATGAAAGTGCGCCCCGCGCCGGAAAGGACGAGCCCCGTGACAGCCGGCTCCCCGGCGGCGTGGTCCAGCACAGCGGCGAGGCCGGAGCGGACATGGGCCGAAAGGGCGTTGACTGGCGGATTGTCGATGGCGACGACCAGCACGCCCTCTTGCAGGCGAGCCGCTACACTTTCCGAAAAACGCATCTCGTCCACCACGGCAGGCCTATTCGGGAATGACGGCGGTGGCCTGGATCTCGATCTTCGCGCGGTCCTCCACCAGCGCGACCACCTGCATCGCCGCCATGGCGGGATAGTGCCGGCCGATGATCTCGCGGTAGGCCTCGCCGAGGCCGCGGAGGTTGGCGAGATATTCCTGCTTGTCGGTGAAATACCAGGTCATGCTGGTGATGTGCCGGGGCTCCGCGCCGCCCGCGGCAAGCACGGCGACGACGTTCTTCAGCGTCTGACGCACCTGCCCGACGAAATCGTCGGTCTCGAATTCGGAATTCCCGTTCCAGCCAATCTGGCCGCCGACGAAAAGCGTGCGGCCGGTCGCCGCCACGCCGTTGGCATAGCCGATGGGCTTTGCCCAGCCTTCAGGTTGCAGGATGGTGTGCATGGGCCGTCTCCAGATGATGGGTCAGCGCGGCGCGGATATCGTCCGGCCAGGCAAGCGAGGTATTGGTGTCGAGCGAGGTGGCGACGATGCGGTGCCGCGCCGTCCAGAGCACGGTGTCTCCCCTTGAAACCGTGTGCTCCAGGTCGAGCGAAGAGCGGCCGATGGCGCGCACCGCAAGGGCGAAATCGAGCCTGTCGCCCTGAAAGCCCGGGCTCCTGAAGGTGAGGTCGAGGCGCACCGTCGGCACGCTCATGCGCCGCACCTCGTTCATCGCCCGCCAGGGAAAGCCGAGCGAGGTGAAGAAATCCTCCAGCACCCCGACGAGGATATCGAGATAGGACGGGAAATAGGCGATCCCCGAAGGGTCGCAATCGCCGAACCGCAGCGGCTTGCTGGTCGTGAACACGATGGCCCCCTATCCCGCTGCGCCCTTCATCAGCTCGCGGCCGATGATGAGCTTCTGGACCTCCGTCGCGCCCTCGTAGATGCGCAGCGCCCGAATCTCGCGATAGAGCCGCTCCGTGATCCCGCCGGATTGCACGCCCCTGCCGCCGAAGAGCTGGAGGGCCTGGTCGATGACCCATTGCGCGTTTTCCGTCGCGGTCATCTTGGCCATCGCGGCTTCGCGGGTCGTCGGAAGCTTCTGCACGTCGCGCCTCCAGGCGGTGCGGCTGGTCAGGAGCGCGGCGGCGTCGATGGCCGTCGCCATCTCGCCGAGCGTGCTCTGCGCGGTCGGCAGGTCGGCGAGCGTCGCGCCGAACATCTTCCGGCCTTTCGCATGCGTCACCGCCTCGTCGAGCGCGCGACGGGCAAAGCCGGTCGCGGCGGCGGCGACGGAGGGACGGAAGATATCGAGCGTGCGCATGGCGATCTTGAACCCCTCCCCCGGATTGCCGAGAAGCTGCGCGGCGGGAATGCGGCAATTCTCGAAACGGATGCGGGCGAGCGGATGCGGCGCGATCGTCTCGATGCGCTCGGCGATGGTGAAGCCGGGCGTATCGGCGAAGACGACGAAGGCGGAAATGCCGCGCGTGCCGGGCGCCTCGCCGGTCCGCGCGAAGACCGTATAGACGTCGGCGATGCCGCCGTTGGAAATCCAGGTCTTCTCGCCGTTAAGGGCGAAGTCGTCCCCCTCGCGCCGGGCGGCACAGGCCATGGCGGCGACGTCCGATCCGGCATCGGGCTCGGAAAGGGCGAAGGCGGAGATCCATTCGCCGCGTGCGACTTTGGGAAGAACCTCTTCCTTCAGCGCCTGCGAGCCGGAGAGGCTGATCGCGCCCGTGCCGAGGCCCTGCATGGCGAAAGCGAAATCGGCAAGGCCGTCGGCATAGGCGAGCGTTTCGCGCAGGAGGCAGAGCGCCCGGCTGTCGATCTCCTCGCTCGCCCCGCCGAAGGCCTTCGGCACGCAGTGGCGCAGAATGCCGGTGGCTCCAAGCCTTGCGACCAGTTCCCGGCAGGCGGCATCGACATCGTGATGATCGATCACGCCGAGGCCGCCGCCGGCGACAAAGCCATCGAGCTCGGCCGCAAGGGCGCGGTGGCTCTCGTCGAAGAACGGCCAGTCGAGATGATCGCGGGTCGGGGCCTTTGGCGACATGGTCAGTTCCCCTCGAAAGCGGGCTTCGCCTTGGCGGCGAAGGCCTCGAAGGCACGGCGGAAATCGCCGGTCGCCATGCAGATCGCCTGCGCCTGTGCCTCCGCCTCGATCAATTGGTCGATGCCCATCGCCCATTCCTGGTCGAGCATCTTCTTCGTCATGGCATGGGCGAACCAGGGGCCGTCGGCGATGGTGCGGGCGAATGCTTGCGCCTCGGCAAGCAGGGCCTCGCGCGCGTGGAGGGCATTGTAGAAGCCCCAGGCGTGGCCTTCCGCAGCGGTCATGACCCGGCCGGTGAAAAGAAGCTCGGCGGCGCGGCCTTGTCCGATGATGCGGGGAAGGATGCCGCAGGCCCCCATGTCGGCGCCGGCAAGGCCCACGCGGGTGAAGAGGAACGCCGTCTTCGCCTCGGGCGTCGCCACGCGGAAATCCGCGGCCATCGCCAGGATCGCCCCCGCGCCGGCGCAGATACCGTCGACGGCGGCGATGACCGGCTGGGGGCAGGCCCGTATCTGGCGCACGAGATCGCCCGTCATGCGGGTGAAGGCCAGAAGGTCCGGCATCGCCATCCGCGTCAGCGGCTCGATGATCTCGAACACGTCCCCGCCCGAGGAGAAATTGCCGGCGGCCCCCGTCAGCACCACGGCGCGAACGTCCGCGGCATTTGCGAGCGAGCGGAAGAGATCGCCGAGCTCCTCGTAGCTCTCGAAGGTGAGCGGGTTCTTCTTGTCGGGGCGGTTGAGCGTGATCGTGACGACCCGGCCGTCGCCGTCCGTCTCGAACAGGAAGTGCCTTGCCTTGTGATCCTTGAAGGAGCGCTTCTTCGCCGCGATGGGATTGGTCATGTCGTCCTCCCTCAGAGAATTTCGCCGCCGGCGACCGCGATGGCCTGGCCGGTGATCGCGCCCGCCCCTTGCGAGACGAGCCAGGACACGGCATCGGCCACCTCGCCGGGCGTCACCAGCCGGCCCTGCGGATTGGAGCGCGCGAGGCTGGCACGCGCCTCCTCGCGCGAGCGGCCGGTCTTCCGGCTGATCGTCTCGAGCGCGCCGTCGATGAGCGGCGTATCGGTGAAGCCCGGGCAGACGGCGTTGACGGTGACGTCCGTGCGCGCCAGCTCCAGCGCCAGCGCCCGCGTCAGGCCGATGACGCCGTGCTTGGAGGCGCAATAGGCCGAGACGTAAGGATAGCCGGTAAGGCCGGCGGTGCTGGCAACGTTGACGATGCGGCCGTTGCCGGCGCGCCGCACGGAGGCGAGCGCGGCCTGCGTCACCAGATAGACGCCCGTGAGGTTGATCGAGAGGACGCGCTGCCAGAGCGCAAGATCCGTCTTCTCGAACGGCGCGGACGGCGCTTCGCCGGCGCAGTTGACGAGGACGGCGATCTCGCCGGCCGCCTCGATGGCGGCGGCGACGCCCCGCTCGACGGCTTCGGCATCGGTCACATCGAAGCCGTCATGGACGAAGGCCTTTCCGCCGGATGCATGGATTTTGTCGCGCACGGCCGCAAGGGGCGCCGCACGCCGGCCGGCAAGGCTCACGGCATGGCCGCTTCCGGCGAGCGCCAGCGCGATCGCCTTTCCGATGCCGCTTCCGGCGCCCGTGACGAAGGCGTGGCGCCTGCTCATCACTTGCCCGCCGTGGTCGCCGCGCGGGCGAGGTTGTTCACATATTGCGCGCGGGCGGAAAGATATTGCTTCGGCCAGGGCTGCTCCTCATAGCCGATCTTCGCCGCCTCGTGCATGACGAAGGACGGATCGGCGAGATGCGGGCGGGCGATGGCGCAAAGATCGGCGCGGCCGGCGGCGATGATGGAATTGGCGTGGTCGGCCTCCGAGATCGCCCCAACGGCGATGGTCGGAACCTGGATCTCGTTGCGGATCTTGTCGGAGAACGGCGTCTGGAACAGACGGCCGTAGACCGGCTTGTCGTCCGTCACCACCTGGCCGGAAGAGCAGTCGATCATGTCCGCGCCGGCCTCCTTGAACAGGCGGGCGAAGATGGCCGCATCCTCCGGCGTGTTGCCGCCGTCGTGCCAGTCATTTGTCGACAGGCGCACGGAGATCGGCCTGTCCTCGGGCCAGACCTTGCGGATGGCGCGGAACACTTCGAGCGGGAAACGGGCGCGGGCGGCATGGTCGCCGCCGTAGTCGTCGGTGCGCCGATTGGTGAGCGGCGAAAGGAAGCTCGACAGCAGGTAGCCGTGCGCGGCATGGAGTTCGAGGATATCGAAGCCGATGTCCCGCGCCCGCTCCGTCGCGGCCACGAAATCCGCGACGACCCGGTCCATGTCCGCACGCGTCATCTCGCGCGGCACCTGCGAATGCGCCAGATACGGCAGGGCCGAGGCCGAGATCAGCGGCCAGCCGCCTTCGGAAAGCGGCTGGTCGATGCCTTCCCAGGCAAGCTTCGTGGCGCCCTTGCGCCCGGCATGGCCGAGCTGGACGCCGATCTTGGCCGGCGTCTCCCGGTGCACGAAATCGACCATGCGTTTGAAGGCGGCATGCTGCTCGTCGTTCCACAGGCCGAGGCACCCGGGCGTGATGCGGGCATCGGACGAAACGCAGGTCATCTCCGGGAAGACGAGCCCCGCCCCGCCCATGGCGCGCGCGCCGATATGCACGAGATGGAAGTCGTTCGGAACGCCGTCCGTCGCCGAATACATCGCCATGGGCGAGACCACGATGCGGTTGCGGAGCGTCAGGCCGCGGATGGTGAACGGCGTGAACATCGGCGGGGGAACCGTCCCGTTCGCCGCCGGCTCCAGGCCCGCCCGCCCGGCGAACCAGCGCTCGAAGCCTTCGAGCCAGTCCTTGTCGCGCAGGCGAAGGTTCTCGTGGCTGATGCGCTGCGAGCGCGTCAGCATGGAGTACATGAACTGCTCGGGCTCCAGCGTATCGGCATAGCGCGTGCCGACCACCTCGAACCATTCCATGGCATTGCGCGCGGCATTCTGGATGCGGGCGACGTCGACGCGGCGCACCTCCTCGTAAGCGGCGAGCACGGCCGGGATGCTGGCCGTGTCGTGGCCGAGGATATCGAACTGCCGGGTAAGCTCGATCGCGTCGTCGATGGCGAGCTTGGTGCCCGAGCCGATGGCGAAATGGGCGGTGTGGGCGCTGTCGCCCATCAGCACGACATGGCTGTTGCCGTTGAAATGGCTCCATTTCTCGCAGATCAGCCGGCCGAAGTTCAGCCAGGCCGAGCCGCGCAGGTGCCGCGCATTGGTCATCAGGCTGTGGCCGTCGAGCGTTTCGGCGAAGAGCTTTTCGCAGAACTCGATGGACTGCTGCTGGTCCATCCTGTCGAGGCCGTGGGCCTTGTAGACTTCGTCCGTCGTCTCGACGATGAAGGTCGAGGTCGTCTCGTCGAAACGGTAGATATGCGCCTGGAACCAGCCGTGCTCGGTGCGCTGGAAATCGAAGGTGAAGGCGTCGAAGCGCTTGTTCGTGCCGAGCCAGATATAGCGGTTCGGCCGCATCACCATGTCGGGCCGGAAGACGTCGGCATATCTGTTGCGGATGCGGGAATTGACGCCGTCGGCGGCGATGACGAGGTCCGCGTCGGGAAATTCCGTGTCGCTCTCCACGTCGCGCTCGAAGAGGAGCTCGACGCCGAGCTCCAGGCAGCGGTCCTGCAGGATGTTGAGCATCTTCTTGCGGCCGATGCCGACGAAGCCGTGGCCGGTGGTGCGGATCCTGCGGCCTTTGAAGACGAGCTCGATATCGTCCCAGTGGTTGAAGGCGACCTCGATCGCCTCCGCCGTTTCCGGATCCCACTGGCGCATCGACTGCATGGTGGCGTCGGAGAAGACGACGCCCCAGCCGAAGGTATCGAAGGGCCGGTTGCGCTCGACGACGGTGACATGATGGGCGGGATGCTGACGCTTCATCAGCAGCGCGAAATAGAGACCGGCCGGTCCACCACCGATGCAAACGATCCGCATGTCGTTCTCCTCCCCGCGCCGATGCCGTTTCCGCATCCCGGACTGCGAAAGGCAGGGTGGACTCGTTCCGAAGAAATTTCAAGCTTAAAATTGTTTGACGGAACGCCGCGGAGGAAAGGCCGGTCAGGCGCCGCGCGCGAGGGATGCGATGATGGAGCGCTTGAGCCTGGCGAGCTCGTCCATCAGCACGCTGCCGTCGTCCGGCGCGAGGCCGGCGAAGAGGTCGGAGATCCAGTCCGCGTGGCGTGCCGCCATCTTCTCGAATTCGGCGCGGCCGAAGGGGGTGAGCGCGATGATCTGCACGCGCCGGTCCGTCGGCAGGGTCGAGCGGCTCAGATGCCCGCTCTCGGTCAGCCGCTCCACCAGGACCGTGATGTTGCCTGGCGAGACCATCATGCGCTTGGAGACTTCGCCGAGCACCATGCCGTCCGGCGCGCGTTCGAGCTGCGCCATCAGGTCGAAGCGCGGCAGGGTGGAATCGAATTCCTCCCGCAGCCGGCGGCGCACCTCGCTTTCGACCAGCGTCGAGCAGGTCAGGAGGCGCAGCCAGAGCCGGAGTTCGGCGCGATGGTCGTGCGGCGCCTCGAGAGCCTTGGTTTCGCCATCCACCCAGTCCGGCGCGATGTCGAACGTGTCGTCACCCGTCATTGCAAACGTCCGCTTTCTATCCCGTCGCCCTGCCTTTTAGAGATGTTTCCCGCTCTTGGACAGGGCGGACGTCATGCCACGGCCCGGCCGCCGTCCTCCGACTGCGAAAAGACGTGGATCGTGAAGCCGATATGGTCGGTCATCAGCGCCCTCGCCCGGTCGATGTCGCGGTCGAGCGCCGCTTCCATCAGCGCCGTGTGATGCTCGATCGCCATGGCGTCCTCGAGCGCGGCGACGGCCTCCCGGTATCCCTCGCTCATGCCTTCGGCCGCCCGCAAGGCCGGGGCAAGGCTGAGGAAGCGGTGGTGGCGGCGCAACTGGTCGGAAATCGTCGACTGGAAGCGCGAGAGCCAGTTCGACCGCGCCGCGCCGATCAGCGCCGCGTGGAAAGCCGCGTGCCTTTCCTCCCATTCGTCGATCTCGCTCTCCGAGACATTGTCGATGGAGAGCTTGCAGCGCGAAAGCCGGTAATGCGCGGTGACGACGGCGGCTTCCCATTCGCTGCCGCCGTTCCCGATGGACTCGAGAAGAAGGGGAAGCTCGACGACCATGCGCGTGCGGGTGAGGTCCTCCAGCTCGGCGCGGGAGACGGGCGCGACGGCGAAGCCGCGATTGCTGACGGCGGTGACGAGCCCCTCGGCCTCCAGCCGAGACAGCGCCTCGCGCAGCGGCGTCCAGCCGATCTCGTAACGGTCGCGCAGCGCGCCGAGCTTCATCGGCGCTCCGGGCCTCAGGCGCGTTGCGAGGATATCCCGCCGCAAGAGCCGATAGGCCGATTCCGTCTTGGTCGATTGCACCTGATCCTGCATCGGGCTCCCTTAGCGTCTGCTTGTGGTGCGCGCAAATATATATAGTTCTGCGCTCCCGATCAAAATATATATATTATTTGACAAGCCATTCCGCCCCAGCCATCATTCCCGCAAGCCGCTGAGGGAACGGTGGCCGCTTGTCACATCTGGGAGGGTTACATGAGCAGGCTTGCAAGAACATGGCTTTCGGGATTGTTCGTCGCCGGGGCGCTCGCCTGGGGCGCGGGCACGGCGGCGGCCGAGCCGATCCGCATCGGCATCGCCAATTTCGGCGAGCACCCGCAGCTCGCCGCATCCATAGCCGGCTTCAAGAAGGCGATGGCGGAGAACGGCTTCGTCGAGGGAACCGACGTCGTCTATTCCGAGAGCCACACCAATTTCGACGCGTCGCTGGTGCCGCAGATGATCGCGAAACTGCAGGCCGAGCAGCCGAAGCTGATCTACACGATCACCACGCCCGTCTCGCAGATCGCCAAGAAGGCGCTCGCCGGCTCCGGCATCCCGGTCGTCTTCTCGGCCGTCACCGATCCGGTCGCCGCCAAGCTGGTGCCGTCCTGGGAGGCCGGCGACGAGGGCATGACGGGCGCGACCGACCTTCAGGACGTCGCCGCCGTGATGGAATTCACCCACAAGCTGCTGCCGAGTGCCAAGCGCTTCGGCGTGCCCTACAATCCGGGCGAGGCGAACGACACGGCGCTGCTCGACAAGATCAAGGAAGCAGCCCCCGCGGCCGGCTTCGAGGTCGTGGCCGTCGGGGTCGACAACGTCAACGACATCCAGCAGCGCATCGCCTCCTTCGCCGGCAAGGCCGACGTGATCTATACGCCCGCCTCCAACCTGCTACAGCCGGCGATCGCCGCCGTTTCTGCCGCCGCGCGCCAGGCGCAGATCCCGATCGTCAACTCCGACGACGGGGCCGTGCGCGACGGCGTCGTTCCGGCGAGCTTCGCCGTGAACTACGAGCAGGTCGGCTTAGCCGCCGGCAGGATCGCCGCGGAAATCCTCAAAGGCAAGGACCCCAAGACCATTGCCCCCTGGCGTCCGGCCTATGAGGACCACCGCGCGCTGATCTCCAGGAAGACGCTCGCCGCCTTCGGCGCCGAAGTGCCGGCCTCGCTTGCCGATTGCGGATGCCAGATCGACTGACCCGACCTTCGGCCATGACGGGAACGGCGCTTGCCACGCCGTTCCTCAAGAAAAACAGGGGGAGCCAATGCTGGAAATCCGGTCGGCCCGCAAGGTGTTCTACAAGGGGCAGGCGGACGAGAAGATCGCCCTCGACGATCTCGACCTGCGGCTCGAAACAGGCGAGTTCGGCGTCGTCATCGGCTCGAACGGCGCGGGCAAGAGCAGCATGCTCAACGCCATTTCCGGGGCGCTCGTCCTTGATGCCGGCCGGATCGTCATCAACGGCGACGACGTGACGGCGATGCCC
The DNA here is from genome assembly GCA_966243085.1 of uncultured Shinella sp. Lineage (GTDB taxonomy): Bacteria > Pseudomonadota > Alphaproteobacteria > Rhizobiales > Rhizobiaceae > Shinella. The sequence goes on along the minus strand of CBIMFD010000003.1, from coordinate 6,024 downwards.
GTCCACAGGCGCGCCATGCGGCTGGCCCGCGTGTTCCAGGACCCGATGAAGGGCACGGCCGCCTCGATGACGGTCGCGGAGAACATGCTGCTCGCCGAGCTCCGGGCGAGCCGGCGGACGCTTCGCCGCGGCCTGAACCCGGCGCGGCTCGCCGCCTATCGGGAGCGGCTTTCGCTGCTCGGCCTCGGCCTCGAAAACCGCCTCGACACGCGCGTGGAGCTGCTTTCCGGCGGCCAGCGGCAATCACTCTCGCTGATCATGGCGGTCGGCGGCTCGCCGGACCTGCTGCTGCTCGACGAGCACACGGCCGCGCTCGATCCGCGCACCGCCGACATCGTCATGCAGGCGACGGTCCGCGCCGTCGAGGCCCTGAAGCTGACGACGCTGATGGTGACGCACAACATGCAGCACGCCGTGGACTTCGGCCACCGGGTCGTCATGCTCGATGCCGGCCGCGTGCGCCTTCAAATCGCCGGCGATGAGAAGAAGGCGGTCACGGTCCCCGACCTGATCGGCCATTTCTCCGTCAAGACCGACCGCATGTTCCTGGCGAGCTGAGATCATGGATTTCCTGCAAGACACCCTCGCGAGCTTCGTCTCGCTCGTTCCCGTCACGCTGGCGCAGAGCCTCATCCTCGCCTTCGTCGTGCTCGGCATCATGATCCCCTTCCGCATGCTGAGCTTTCCGGACCTGACCAGCGAGGGCGCCTTCCCGCTCGGCGGCTGCGTCTGCGGCGTGCTGATGGCGGCCGGAATGCCGCCGGTCCCCGCGATCCTCTTCGCGCTCCTCGCCGGTTTCGTCGCCGGCTGCTGCACCGCCTTCATCCACCTGCGCTTCCGCATCCATACGCTGCTTGCCGGCATCCTGATGATGACGATGCTCTATTCGGTCAACCTGCGCATCATGGGCCGCTCGAACCTCTCTGTTTTCGGCTCGCCGACCGTCTTCGACCGGGTGCCCTTCCTGCAGCCGGGCTTCCCGGCGAGCAAGATCGTGATGGCGGGCGCCATCGGCCTTCTCGCCTTCCTCCTGCTCCTGCATTTCTTCCGCACGGAGAAGGGCACGGCCGTGCGCGCCGTCGGCGCCAATCCCGAAATGGCCGAGGCGCAGGGCATCAATGTCTGGCTCGCCACCATCGGCGGCGTCGGGCTTGCCGGCGCGTTCTCGGCGGCGAGCGGCGCGCTGATGGTGCAGTCGCAGGGTTTCGCCGACGTCAATATGGGCCTCGGCATCCTGATCAACGGGCTTGCGGCGCTGATGATCGGCGAGGCGATCGTCGGCAAGCAGAGCGTGCTGCGCCAGCTCGCCGCCCCCTTCGTCGGCGCGGTCGTCTATTACCAGCTCGTCTCCTTCTGCCTTGCCGCCGGCATGCCGCCGCCGGACCTCAAGCTGGCGACGGGCCTCTTCGTGCTCGCCATGCTCGCCCTGCCGAGCCTCAAGCGCAGCCGCGGGCCGGCGCCCGCCCGCGAGACCTTCCGTGAATAGCCAAGGACTGCCCTCATGACCGCACTTCCCGATCTTGCCGCAATCGAGGCCATGGATGCCGCCGACGGCCTGCGCACCATGCGCGAGCGCTTCATCCTGCCGGAAGGGCTCGTCTATCTCGACGGCAACTCCCTCGGCGCCGCATCGAAAGCCGCCTTCACGGAATTGCAGGCGGCGGCCACCGAGGAATGGGGACAGAACCTCATCCGAAGCTGGAACACGGCCGGCTGGTTCGACATGCCGCTGACGCTGGGCGACCGGGTCGGGCGCCTCGTCGGGGCGGCCGCCGGCCAGACGGTCGTCTGCGACACGACGTCGATCAACATCTACAAGGCCCTGCACGCGGCGATGGCGCTACGGTCGGACCGCGCGGGCATCGTCGCCGAAGCCGGCAGCTTCCCGACGGACATCTACATGGCCGAGGGCGTCGTCTCGACGCGGGCCGGCGCATCGCTCCGCCTCGAAGGCGTCGACGCGCCGGAGATCGAGGACCTGATCGACGGCGATGTCGCCGTGGTCCTCGTCAATCACGTCAACTACAAGTCCGGCGAGTTGCGCGATATGGCGGCGCTGACCCGGAAGGCCCACGAACACGGCGCGCTCGTCATCTGGGACCTCTGCCACACGGCCGGCGCCCTGCCGGTCGACCTCGACGGGGCGAAGGCCGACTTCGCCGTCGGCTGCACCTACAAGTATCTCAACGGCGGCCCCGGTGCGCCGGCCTTCGTCTATGCCGCGGCCCGTCACCACGGCGCCATCAGCCAGCCGCTCAGCGGCTGGTGGGGCCACGCCCGGCCCTTCGCCTTTGAAAAGCACTATGCGGCCGGCGAAGGCATCCGCCGCTTCCTCTGCGGCACGCAGCCGATCCTCTCCCTTCGCGCGCTCAAGGGCGCGCTCGACATCTGGGACGAGGTCGACATCGCGGCGCTGCGCGAAAAGAGCCTCGGCCTCACCGACCTCTTCATCGCGCTCGTCGAGGAAAAATGCGCCGCCTACGGCCTTGAACTCGAAAGCCCGCGCGAGCGGAAAAAACGCGGCAGCCAGGTCTCGTTCCGCCATCCGCATGCCTACGAAATCATGCAGGCACTGATCGCCCGCGGCGTCATCGGAGACTTCCGCGCTCCCTCGACCATGCGTTTCGGCTTCACGCCTCTCTATCTGCGTTATGCCGATGTCTGGCAGGCGGTCGTGATCCTGGAGGAAATCCTGCGCACCGGCGCGTGGCAGGATGCGCGCTTCGCGGTCCGCGCCGCGGTGACGTGAGTTTCCTCCGCCGAGGCCTTACCCGCAGCATCTCATCCGGGATTTTGCCATGACCCCACCACATCGGCCCAGCCTCGACGAGATCGCCGAAGCGCGCAGGCGCATTGCGCCCCACCTCACCCGCACGCCGCTGGTCAAGTTCGATCTCGGCCTGCCGGACAGGACCATCTATCTCAAACTCGAAACGCTCTCGCCGATCGGTGCCTTCAAACTGCGCCCCGCCCTCAACGCCGTGCTGTCGCGCGACCCGGCTGATCTCAGCGACGGCGTCGCCGTCACCAGTTCCGGCAACATGGCCTATGGCATGGCCTGGGCAGCCCGTCTCGCCGGCGTGCCGATGGTGGCCTACATGTATCGCGGCGCACCGCAGACCAAGATCGACGGCGTGCGGGCGCTTGGCGGCGAGGTGCGTTTCGTCAGCATGGAAACCTGGTGGGACTACATCATCGGCGCGGACCGGCCGGACGCGCCGGAGCTGCTGGTCAATCCGGTGACCGATCAGGCAGTGCTTGCCGGCAACGGCTCCATCGGCATGGAGATCGTCGAGGACCTGCCCGGGGCCGACGTGGTGCTCACCCCTTATGGCGGCGGCAGCCTGACGACCGGCGTCGCCAGCGCGGTCAAGGCCGTTTCGCAGCGGGTGCGCGTCTTCGCTGCCGAGGACAGCAGCGCCGCGCCTGTCTCGGCAGCCCTTGCGGCGGGAGAGATCGTGACGATCGAGACCCGCCCGTCCTTCATCAAGAGCATCGGCGGCCCCTCGCTCGTGCCGCAGCTCTGGCCCGTCGTGCGGGAATTGATCGACGGCGCCATCGCCGTCAGCCCTGCCGAGGTGACGGAAGCGATGCGGCTGCTGTTCCGCAAGGCCAAGATCGTGGCCGAGGGCGCAGGAGCTGCCGCGCTCGCCGCCGCCCTCGCGCGGCCGGATCTAACCGGCAACGTGGTATGCGTCGTTTCCGGCGGCAATATCGATGCGGAGGCATATTCGACCGTGCTGTCAGGCGGCATCCCCGCCGCCTGACATGTCAGACGCCGAGATAGCGGTCCTGAAGTTCCGGCGTCAGCGCCGCCGGCGCGCCCTCGAAGACCGTCCTGCCCTTTTCCAGCACGAAGCAGCGGTCCGCCACCGGCAGGAGTTCGGCGAGCGTCTTGTCGACGACGAGGATCGATTGTCCCGCCGCCTTCAGCTTGCGGATCGCCGACCAGATATCCTGCCGGATGACCGGGGCAAGCCCCTCCGTCGCCTCGTCGAGGATGACGAGGCGCGGATTGGTCATCAGCGCGCGGCCGATGGCGAGCATCTGCTGCTCGCCGCCCGAGAGCGTCCTTGCATATTGATCGCGCCGCTCGCCGAGACGGGGGAAGAGGTCCACGACCTTCTCGAAGGTCCACGCGCTGCCGCGCGCGGTGGCAAGGAGGTTCTCCATCACCGTCAAGTTGGGAAAGCAGCGCCTTCCCTCCGGCACGAGACCGAGGCCGAGCCGCGCGATCCGGTGCGGCCGCATGCCGAAGATCGCCGTGCCGCCGAAATTGATCGCACCGGCGCGCGGGCGCACGAGGCCGATGATCGAGCTGATCGTCGTCGTCTTGCCCATGCCGTTGCGCCCCATCAGCGCGACGACCTCTCCTTCCCCGATATCGAGATCGACGCCGAAGAGCGCCTGCGAGGCGCCGTAGAAGGTTTCAAGGCCCTTTACTTCGAGAAGGGTCACGCGGCTTCTCCGAGATAGGCGCGGCGGACCTCCGGGTCGCTGCGGATTTCATCGACCGTCCCCGTCGCGACGATGCGGCCGTAGACGAGCACCGAGACCCGGTCCGCCAGCGCGAAGACCGCGTCCATGTCGTGCTCCACCAGAAGCATCGGCGCTTCGTGGCGAAGCCCGTCGAGGAACCGGGTCAACTGCTTGGATCCTTCCGGCCCCATGCCCGCCATCGGCTCGTCGAAGAGGAAGGCCTTCGGCGAAAGGGCGAGCGCGATGGCGATTTCGAGCTGCCGGCGCTCGCCGTGTGAGAGCTCGGCCGCCGGCACATGAGCGCGGGCGGCAAGGCCGACGCGCTCCAGCATGGCCATTGCCGGCTCGATGAGGCTTTTGTCGCCCGCCACCTGCCGGAAGAAGCGGAAGCTGCTGCCCTTCTTCGCCTGCACGGCCAGCATGACGTTGCGCAGCGCCGAGAACTCCTGGGCGAGCGAGGAGATCTGGAAGCTGCGGGCAAGGCCGAGCTGCGCACGCGCCGCCATGTCGAGCCCGCCGATATCCCGGCCGAGGAAGCGGATCGTGCCGCTGTCGGCGCGGAGCGTGCCGGCGATCTGGTGGATGAGCGTGCTCTTGCCGGCGCCGTTCGGGCCGATCAGCGCGTGGATCTGGCCGGGTTTGAGGTCGAGGCTGACGCCGTCCGTCGCCTTCAGCGCATTGAAGGACTTGCGCAGGTCCCGGATTTCGAGAACGGGCTCAGACATGGCGCGCCTTTCCCGAAAGAAGCCCCAGCAGGCCGCCGCGCGCAAAAAGCACGATGGCGAGCAGGATGAGGCCGAGGAAGAATTGCCAGCGCTCGGTGATGCCGCCGAGCACGTATTCGAGGCAGACGAAGATCATCGCCCCGGCGACCGGCCCGAAGAGCCGCCCCTTGCCGCCGAGGATGATGAGGACGATGAGTTCGCCCGACATCTGCCAGGAGAGCATGGACGGGCCGACGAAGCGGTTGAGATCGGCATAGAGGGCGCCGGCAAGCCCGGTGATCATCGCCGACAGCGTGAAGGCGGCAAGTCGGATTTTGAAGGGCGGGATGCCGACGGCGGCAAGACGCGTGCCGTTCTGCCGCGCCGCCTGCAGCGCGCTGCCGAAGCGCGAGCCCTCGACGAGGCGGAAGAGGAGGAGGGTCGCCATCAGCACGGCAAGGCAGACGAGGAAATAGGGCAGCGGCTTCGCCGTGTTGACGCCGGGAAAGGCGTTGCGCACGTAGATCGACAGGCCGTCCTCGCCGCCATAGGCCGGCCAGGAGATCGCGAAATAGTAGATCATCTGCGCGAAGGCGAGCGTGATCATGATGAAGTAGACGCCGGTGGTGCGCAGGCTGATCGCGCCGATCGGCAGGGCGACGAGGCCGGCGACCGCCACGGCCACGAGCCAGGTCAGCGGCATGAAGGTCGTGCCCGGAATGCCGGCGAAGAGCGGCTCGGCATTGAACGCATGGGTCGCCAGAATGCCGGCGACATAGCCGCCGAGGCCGAAGAAGGCGGCATGGCCGAAGGAGAGCAGCCCGCCGAGGCCGAGCGCCAG
>CBIMFD010000002.1:0-49126 GCA_966243085.1 uncultured Shinella sp. | reverse complement strand
CGGCACTATCTCTACCGCATCATCTCGCGCAAGGCGCCGCTGGCGCTGGAGGCGAACCGCGTGTGGTTCGTCGCCCGGGACCTCGACCACGAGGCGATGCATGCGGCAGGGCAGATGCTGGTCGGCAGGCACGATTTCACCACGTTCCGCGCCGCCCAGTGCCAGGCGAACAGCCCCGTGCGCACCATCGACCGGCTGGACGTGACGCGCAGCGGCGATCTCATCGAGATCCGCGTATCCGCGCAGAGCTTCCTGCACAACCAGATCCGCTCCTTCGCCGGTACGCTGAAGCTGGCGGGCGAGGGCAAGTGGTCGGTGGACGATGTGCGCATGGCGCTGGAAGCGCGCGACCGTAAGGCCTGCGGCCCGGTCGCCCCGCCGGACGGCCTCTATTTCCTCGCCGTCGATTACTGAGAAAACGTCAGCCCGGCAGCGTGCCGAGGAGGCGCTGCAGCTCCTGTCCGACGATCATCGGCGGCAACACGAAGAGCGCCGTGACGGCGGCCGAAAGCAGCATCTGCTTGCCGAGGCACATCCACAGAAGGCGGAATTGCAGCATCACGCTCGCGCCGAAGACGGCATAGAGGAGGAGCCCTGCAAAGGGCGCCGTGGCGGGCAGGAGAAGCGACAGCGCGAAGGGCAGCGCGGCGGCATAGGTGAAGGGCACGGAGATCCAGTTGCTCGCCGTCAGCAGGACGAGAAGATACTTGCCGTAGCCGAGCACGGGCGCGAGCGCGGTGACGAGCGCGAGCGGCAACAGCCAGCCGAGCACGTCGATGATCAGCAGCTTGACCAGGAACACGGGGCCTGCGGCCGTGCCTGCCGGCATGCCGGCAATGTAATAGAGCCGCCAGGACGCCCAGATGACGGCGAAGGCCGGCAGGCACCAGACGAAGGCCCAGAAGGAGCGCGCAAGCCCGCGCGGCGTCAGGTCCAGCCAGCCGAAGCCTTCCTGCTTCTGCCGGACGAGCAGGTAGACGCCGTTGAGATAGTAGAGGACCTCGTCAAGCCACGGCATCGCCGAACCAGCGCTTGATGAAGGTCTCGTAGATCACGGTGAGCGTCTCAAGGTCGGCGACCGCGACCCTTTCGTCCACCATGTGCATGGTCTGGCCGACGAGGCCGAATTCCACGACGGGGCAATAGTCCTTGATGAAGCGTGCGTCGGAAGTGCCGCCGGTCGTCGACAGCTTCGGCGCAAGGCCGGTGACCGTCTCCACCGCGCTCGAAAGCGAGGAGATCAGCTGGTTGTTGCGCGTGAGAAAGACATGGCTCGGCCGCTCGGCCCACTTGATGTCGTAGCGGACGGGCGTGCGGCCGGGCCGGAGTTTCTCGTCGTGCGCGGCGGCGTCGAGCCGGCGCACGATCTCGGCCATCACGGTCTCGGCCGTCCAGCTATCGTTGAAGCGGATGTTGAAGCTGGCGCTCGCCTTGCCGGGCACGACATTGGTGGCCGGATTGCCGGTGTCGATGGTCGTCACTTCCAGGTTCGACGGCTGGAAATTCTCGGTGCCGGCGTCGAAGGGCGGATGCATCAGCGCGTCCGTCAGCGCGATCACGCCGCGCACGACATTGTCGGCGAGATGCGGATAGGCCGCATGGCCCTGTACGCCATGGACGGTGATTGCGCCCGAGACGGAGCCGCGCCGGCCGATCTTGATCATGTCGCCGAGCCGTTCCGGATTGGTCGGTTCGCCGACGAGGCAGGCATCCCAGCGCTCGCCGCGCGCGGCGGCCCATTCGAGGAGCTTGACCGTGCCGTTGACGGCGGGGCCTTCCTCGTCGCCCGTGATGAGGAAGGAGACGGAGCCCTTCGGCGGGCCATGCCGCTCGATGTGCCGCGCGACGGCGGCGACGAAGCAGGCGATGCCGCCCTTCATGTCCACCGCGCCGCGGCCGAACATCTCGCCGCCGGCGATCTCCGCGCCGAACGGCGCATGCGTCCAGGCCGCCTCGTCGCCGACGGGCACGACGTCCGTATGGCCGGCGAACATCAGGTGCGGGCCTTCGGTGCCGATGCGGGCATAGAGGTTCTCGATGTCGGGCATGCCCGGCTCGCTGGCGACCATGCGCTCCACCGTGAAGCCGAGCGGCTCCAGCATGGCGGAAAGCGCCGTCAGCGCGCCGCCTTCGGCCGGCGTCACGGAGGGGCAGCGGATGAGCGTTGCGAGATTGGCGATGGGATCGGAAGAGGTCATGGATACGGGGATCACGGCGTAGGAGACGGGAGAATCGAAGATGTAGCCGATCCCCGGCGGCCTGTCACGCCGGGGAGGGGGCCGGCGTCAGTCCTTCGGCCGGTCGGCGAGGCGCCCGCGGTCGTTGAGCCCGTCAGAGAAGGAAGGTGGGGAGCGCGAAGAAGGAGACGGCGGGAACAAAGAGCGAGGCGATGACTGGCCCGCACTCTTCGTCGGCCGTCGCGATGTCAGTCGCGCAGCAGTTCGTTGATGCCTGTCTTCGAGCGGGTCTGCGCGTCGACGCGCTTGACGATGACCGCGCAGTAGAGGCTCGGGGCCGGAAGGCCGTTCGGCATGGTCTTGTCGGAAGGCATGGAGCCGGCGACGACGACGGAATAGGGCGGCACTTCGCCATAGGTTACTTCGCCCGTCGCGCGGTCGACGATCTTGGTCGACTTGCCGATGAAGACGCCCATGCCGAGCACGGAACCTTCGCGTACGATGCAGCCTTCCACGACTTCCGAGCGGGCGCCGATGAAGCAATTGTCCTCGATGATGGTCGGGCCGGCCTGCATCGGCTCCAGCACGCCGCCGATGCCGACGCCGCCGGAAAGATGCACATGCTTGCCGATCTGCGCGCAGGAGCCGACCGTCGCCCAGGTATCGACCATCGTGCCCTCGCCGACATAGGCGCCGAGATTGACGAAGGAGGGCATGAGGATGGCGTTAGGCGCGATATAGGCCGAGCGGCGCACCACGCAGTTCGGCACGGCGCGGAAGCCGGCCTTCTCGAATTCGTTGACGCTCCAGCCGTCGAACTTGGAGGGCACCTTGTCCCACCAGGAAGACTCGCCGGGGCCGCCCTTGACGATCTCCATCGGGTTGAGGCGGAAGGAGAGGAGAACGGCCTTCTTGAGCCACTGGTTGACCGTCCAGTTGCCGTCAGCGCCGCGCTCTGCGACGCGGGCCTTGCCGCTGTCGAGCAGGTTCAGCGCCGTCTCCACCGCGTCGCGCACTTCCCCGCGCGTTCCGGTATTGACGCTGTCGCGTTCCTCGAAGGCGCGGTCGATGGTGGCGGACAAGGCGGACAACTGGGACGTGGTCATCGGAATTCCTTAAACTTCGAGGCTTATTTTCGATTGTCGGGATGCCGGAAGGTCGATTTCATCAATCGGAAAGATGCTCTAGAGCAAGTGCCGGGAAAGATGAAGCCCCTTTCCGGCAGATACTGTCGCACGGGCGAAATGGTAATCCCGCGAGGCAGGAAAGCAGGCAGAAGGCAGGAAGTGACATGGCAAGACTGAAGAAGAAGAATCTGCGCCGCAAGGACGGCGTTTGGGATCCGCTCGCCGACAGCGCACAGGACAAGCACCGCGCCGCCGTCGTGCCGCAGACGCCGCAATCGGCGCATCCCGCCTATCGGCTTGCCTATGCCGACGACGATTTCCTCTGCCGGGAGGAGCTGCGCCCGGTGCGACTTCAGCTCGAACTTCTGAAGGTCGAGATGATGCTCGCCGAGCGCGGCATCAAGTCCACCGTCGTCATGTTCGGCGGCGCGCGCATTCCCGCTCCCGGCCAGGAAGCCTGGGCGGCGCGCAATGAGACGCAGCGTATGAACCTGGAGGCTGCCTCGGTCTATTACGAGGAGGCGCGCAAGTTCGCCCGCATGTGTTCGGAAAAGTCGGCCGAACTCGACTTCAAGGAATATGTCGTCGTCACCGGCGGCGGGCCGGGCGTCATGGAGGCGGGCAACCGCGGGGCGGCCGATATCGGTGCGCCGTCGATCGGCCTCAACATCGTTCTGCCGCACGAGCAGGCGCCAAACTCCTACGTGACGCCGGAGCTCAGCTTCAACTTCCACTATTTCGCGATCCGCAAGATGCATTTCCTGCTGCGGGCCAAGGCCGTGACGGTGTTTCCGGGCGGTTTCGGCACGCTGGACGAACTGTTCGAGACGGTGACGCTGATGCAGACCGGCCGCATGGCGCTGGTGCCGCTCATCCTGTTCGGCAAGGAGTTCTGGCACAGGATCATCGATTTCGAGGCGCTGGCCGCCTTCGGTACCATCGCGCCCGGCGACGTGGAACTGCTGCAGTTCGTCGAGACGGCGGAGGAGGCCTGGGACATCATCGTGAAGTTCTACGAGAACCTCGACGCCGAGCACGCGGCGGCCGCCGCGCATGGGTAAGGCAAGGGCTTTTCTCGGCGGGTAGCAAAACGCCCCGGCCGGACCGGGGCGTTCCGTTGACGGCGTTACTTCTTGTGGTGCCGGCCCATTTCGTCGGCGGTGATGAAGCCGTCGCCGTTGCGGTCGCGCTTCTGGAACCTGGCGGCCGCGGCGGTTTCCATTTCGGCCTTGGTCACCTCGCCGTTCTTGTCGGCATCGGCGCGCTGGAAGGTCCGCGTGGCGCGGGCCAGCATCTCGTCCTTCGAGAGCTTGCCGTCCTTGTCGGCGTCGAGGCGCTTCAGCATATGTTCGGCGCGCTTGCCGTGATGCCACTTGCCCTTGCCGGGACGGGCGTCGGCCGTGTCGATGGCGCCGTCCTTGTTGCTGTCGCGGCGCTCGAACATCTTTTCGGCGCTCGCCAGCACCTCGGCCTCGGAGAGCGTGCCGCTCTTGTCCGCGTCAGTGCGGTCGAACCGCTTGCCGGCACCCGGCAGCATGTAGGGTCCGCCGGCGCGCATGGCATCGCGGGCCTTGTCCTTGTCGGCCTCGGCCGCATTATGAACGGCCTTGCGCGCCTCCTTGAAGGCGGCGCGGCGCGCCTTGATCTCGTCCTTGGAGATCGCGCCGTTGCCGTCCGTGTCGAAAGCCTTGAAGGCGGCGGAGGCACTGGCCTTGGCTTCATCGAGCGAGACCTTGCCGTTCTTGTCGGTATCGAGCCGTTCGATCATCGCGCCGTGGCGGTGATGATGCCTGCCCTCGTCCTTGGCGGCGAAAGCCGGGGCGGCGGCGCCCGAGAGAATGAGGGCGGCGACGGCGCCGAAAAGAAGTTCCTTTTTAGCCATGGTCGTTCCTTTTCATTATCGTCCCTTGAGAGGCAGGATAGAGGGAACGCCGGCCGGCACCAGTTACAAATTGGTAATTCAACCTTTTGACAGGAAAGGGATTTTTCCGTGTCGGGATTGTGTCCTGTCAAAGCAGCGCGTTGAGGAAGGCGGTGAGGTTCGACGTGGCATAGTCGATATGCTCATCTTCCTCTGTGCGCTTTTCCCACGCATCGACGAATTCGTGATGCTCGTCCCGCGGGACGAGAAGGACGGTCTTCATGCCGAGCGTCTTGGGCACGACGAGGTTGCGCGGCAGGTCCTCGAACATGACGGCGTGCTGCGTGTCGACCCGGTGCAGGGCCATGAACTTGTCGTAGGTCGCGCCCGCAGGCTTGGGCACATAGTCTGCCGCCACGATGTCGAAGACGTCGTCGAAATGGTGGAAGATGCCGAGGGCCCTCGCCGCCATCTCGGCATGCTTGACGCTGCCGTTTGTGAAGATGAACTTGCGGCCGGGCAGCGCCTGGATCGCCTCGCCGAGGGAAAGGTCGGGCGCCAGCACGCCGTAATCGATCGCATGGGCCTTTTCGAGGAAGTCCGCCGGGTCGATTCGGTGGTGAATCATCAGCCCCTTCAGCGTGGTGCCGTGATCGAAATAATACTGCTTTTGCAGGGCGCGCGCGTCTTCCCGCGAAAGTCCCAGCAGCGCCGAGACGTAAGCCGTCATGTTCTGGTCGATCTGGGCGAAGAGATCGACATGGTGCGGATAGAGCGTGTTGTCGAGGTCGAAGACCCAGTCGCGCACGCTTGCGAAATCGGCTTTGTTCGGAAGATCGCTCATGAGCCGTCTTATGGCACGGGCGCCTTGCGAGGGAAACGGAATTTTCCGCGGTGGTGCCCGCAGGCAATGGATTTGCGGGGAACCCCGTGCTAGCGGGCAGGCATGGAAATCTGGGTTCTCATCACCATCGCCGCGGCCTTCCTGCAGAATGTCCGCTCCGCCATGCAGAAACACCTGAAGGGCCGCATGGGCACGACGGGCGCCACCTTCGTGCGCTTCGGTTTCGGCGTGCCCTTCGCGCTTTCCTACATGGCGATCCTCGCCTTCGTGCTGGACCGGCCGATGCCGGTGCCGGGACCCGCCTTCTTCCTTTGGGCCGTCGTCGGAGGGCTCTCGCAGATCGCCGCGACCTTCCTGCTCGTCCACCTCTTTTCCTTCCGCAACTTCGCGGTGGGGACGGCCTATTCGCGCACGGAGCCGGCGCAGGCGGCGCTGTTCGCGCTGGTCTTCCTCGGCGAGAGGGCATCGCCCGGAACGCTCGTCGCGATCGCCATCTCGGTGGCCGGCGTCATGATCATCTCGGTCGCCCGCAGCGTCGTCTCGCCGCGCACGCTGGTCACCTCGCTCTTCACCCGCACGGCGGGCACGGGCCTTCTGTCCGGCATGTTCTTCGGCATTTCGGGCGTCGCCTACCGGTCCGCCTCGCTGGCGCTCGCCCCGACGCTGCCGGTGCCGGACTACATTGTGCAGGCGAGCTATACGCTGGGCTTCGTGATCGTGCTCCAGACGCTCGTCATGCTCGGCTGGATCGTCCTGCGCGAGCGCGCGGAACTGCCGCGCATCGCGAGCGCCTGGCGGCCGGGGCTGGTGGTCGGCTTCGTCGGCGCGACGGCCTCCTTCGGCTGGTTCATGGCCATGACGCTCCAGCAGGCGGCGGTGGTGAAGGCCCTGGCGCAGGTGGAGATGCTCTTCACCTTCGCCTCCACCGTCTTCGTCTTCAAGGAGCGCATCAACCGGCTGGAGATCGCCGGCTGCGCGCTTATCGTCGTCGGGGTGCTGGCCCTCATCGCCTACGGCTGAAGCACCTCACGGCACGATCAGCGTGCCGGCGCCGTGCTCGGTGAAGATTTCGAGCAGAACGGAATGGGCCGTCTTGCCGTTGAGGATGACGACGCCCTGCACGCCCGCCTTGATGGCGTCGATGCAGGTCTCGACCTTGGGGATCATGCCGCCGGAGATCGTGCCGTCCTTGATGAGCGCGCGGGCCTCGGCGACCGAAAGCTCCTTGATGAGCTTGCCCTGTCGGTCGAGGACGCCCGGAACGTCCGTAAGGAAGAGCAGGCGCGTGGCGCTCAGCGCCCCGGCAATGGCGCCGGCGAAGGTGTCGGCGTTGATGTTGTAGGTGTGGCCGTCGCGGCCCGGCGCCACCGGCGCGATGACCGGGATCATCTCGGATTTCGCGAGCAGGTCGATGAGGGTGCGGTCGACCTCCACCACCTCGCCGACGAAGCCGAGATCGAGGATGCGTTCGATATTGCTGTCGGGATCGACGACCGTCTTCTTGGCCTTCTCGGCGAAGACCATGTTGCCGTCCTTGCCGCACAGGCCGATCGCCCATTCGCCCGTCTGGTTGATGAGCGCGACGATCTCCTTGTTGATCGAGCCGGCCAGCACCATCTCGACGATCTCGACCGTCTTCTCGTCGGTAACGCGAAGCCCGCCCTCGAATTTCGATTCGATGCCCATCTTGGACAGCATCGCGCCGATCTGCGGGCCGCCGCCATGCACGACGATGGGGTTGACGCCGGACTGTTTGAGGAGCGCGATGTCGCTGGCGAAGGCCTTGCCCAGTTCCGGATTGCCCATCGCATGACCGCCGTATTTCACCACGATGGTCTTGTTCTCGTAGCGCTGCATGTAGGGCAGGGCCTGCGCGAGAAGGCGGGCTTGGGTTTCGCTTTCGGATAGGGACATGGCGGCCTCGTGGAAATTCGTGGGGCCTGTTTAACGCATGTTTCGTGACGATGGAATGATCCGCCGGCCACAATCGAAGAAACGGCCGGGCGCCGGATCGGTGGCGCGGGGCGCCGATGGGCGCTATGATGGGCGATCGTGCGCGTCGACCCGTGCAAAGCCGCATCGGCGTCCTTATATAGGGAGCGTGAGCCCTCGCATGGGCATTGTCCAACCGGGAAAGTGCATGAGCCGATGACGGCGTCCGACCGAGAAATGAGGCAACCCTGCTGCGACGAGGTGATCGCCGGCGAATATGTGCTGGGCGTCCTTTCCGAGGCGGAGCGGCTGAAGGTTGAAGCGCGGCTGGCAAAGGACCGTCCGTTCGCTGCCATGGTCAGCCGCTGGGCGGAGAACCTCTCCGCGTTCGGCGACGACGAGGCGCTGCATTTGCCGCCGGGCGCCCGCTCCTTCTTCGACAGGCCGCTTCCGCGTGCAACGCCCTGCGATGCCGTCTTTTCCGGCCGGGTCGCGGGCGGCTGCTGGCATTCGCTGGCGCTCTGGCGGGCTCTGGCGCTCGCCTCGCTCGCCGTCGCGGCCGGCCTTGCCCTTTCCATCAGCACGCTGCTTGCGCCCCGCTCGGGCAGCGGGCGGCTCGTCGCCAACCTCGCCGGCGCCGGCACGGCGGTCGGCCTCGTCGCGCGCTATGATGAGGCCCGCGGCGCGCTGCATGTGACGCCCGTCGCCGGCGGCGCGGGCAAGAAGAAGTCGCTGGAGATTTGGCTGACGGAGGAGGGCAAGGCGCCCGTCTCGCTCGGTGTGCTGCCGCAGACGGGCGAGGGTGAACTGACGGTGCCGGCGGCCTTCCGCGACCGTCTCGTCGAGGGCGCGATGCTTTCCGTCAGCCTCGAGCCCATGGGCGGCGCGCCGGCCGGCAGCGTGAGCGGGCCGGTCATCGCCTCCGGCGCGGCCCGCGCCGAGACGATCAGCGCGCGATTGCCGTAAGGATCGCGCCGCGCAATTCCTCGAGCCCGCGGCTCTTTTCCGACGAGGTCGCAAGCACTTCCGGATAGGCGGCAGGGCGCTTGACGATCTTCAGCCGGGTTTCCTCGATGAGCCGCGGCACGCCGGCATCCTTGATCTTGTCCGTCTTCGTCAGCACGATCTGGTAGGAAACGGCCGCCTTGTCGAGCAGGGCGAAGACCTCCTCATCGTTCTTCTTGATGCCGTGGCGGCTGTCGATCAGCACGTAGACGCGCTTCAGCGTCGAGCGGCCGCGCAGGTAATCGAAGACGAGCTTCGTCCACGCGTCCACCTGTTCCTTCGGCGCCTGCGCATAGCCGTATCCGGGCATGTCGACCAGCGCCATCGGCGGCAGGTCGCCTTCCGCGCCGGAAAAGCCGTCCGGCACGAAGTAGTTGAGCTCCTGCGTGCGGCCCGGCGTGTTCGAGGTGCGGGCAAGGCCCTTGTGGCCGACGAGCGCGTTGATCAGCGACGATTTGCCGACATTCGAGCGGCCGGCGAAGGCGATTTCCGGCGGGCCTTCCGGCGGCAGGAATTTCATGGCCGGCACGCCGCGGATGAAGATCCACGGCCGGCCGAACAGCGGCTTGTCGCCCGGTATCGTCTCGGTCATTGCGTCCTGCCTTCGTTGTCAGGCCCTTCGCTTCCGGGTTTTAGTCGGGAAAGTCAAGCGCGCCGCTGCCGCCAGAGTTCGGCGCCGAGATAGAGAAGCAGGGCCGCAAGCACGATGGCGCCGCCGAGGACGGTGCGCGCGCCGGGGATCTCGCCGTGGAAGATCGCCGCCCAGAGTGGCGCCAATACGGGTTCTGCCGTGCCGAGAAGCGCTGCGAGCGCGGAGGGGACGAGCCGCGCGCCGGTGACGAAGAGCGCAAGGCCGAGGCCGAAATTGAGCGCGCCGAAGATGACGAGGACGAAGAGCTCCTGCCCCGTGACGGCAAAGCCGGACGCCTGCCCCGCCGCCACGGCGCCCGCGATCACCGTGCCGAGGAAGACGGCGGGCGTCATGCGGACATGGGCGAAGCGCCGAGTGACGATCGTCGCGGCGGCGAAGACGAAGGCGATCAGCATGGCGAGCGCATCGCCGACCATCGAGACGCGTCCGCCGAGCGCTTCCGAGACCATGATGGCGACGCCCCCGATCACCGCGGCGATGGCGAGCCAGGTCTGGGCGGAAATCCTCTCGCGGAAGAGCAGCCAGGCCATGAGCGCGGCGATCAGCGGCACGCCGGCCTGGATCAGCACCACGTTGGCGACGGTCGTATAGGCGAGCGCCAGGATGAAGGAGGTGGAAGCGGTAGCGAAGCAGACGCCGACGGCGATCCCGGCAAGCCCCATGCCGCCGAAGAGCCGCAGCGTGCCGCGCGGCCCGTCGCGCACGAGCATGAAACCGAGCAGGAAAAGGGCGGCGAAGAGCGAGCGCCAGAAGACGACCGTCCAGCCGTCCTCGATGGAAAGGAAGCGCGCCAGCGTGCCGCCGAAGCTCCAGACGACGGCCGAGCCGAGCACGAGGACCGCGCCATAGCCCTGTCCCCGGCTGTCCGGAAGGGTGGGGGTGACCGGAAGCGTGGAAGCGGACATGGGGCGCTCGGAAAAGGGAACTGGCGCAGCATGCCACCCGCGCGTCCTTGCCGCTTCCGCGCCAGCGACGGGCCGATGTCGCAAAAGAAAACCCCGGCGCAGGCCGGGGTTCTCGATGCCGTCTGACGAAGCGTCAGGATGGTTTGGTTTTCTTGCCGAACAGGCCCTTCAGATTGTTGAAGAGCTCGATCTTAACGCCGTGGCGCTTCATGATGACCGCCTGCTGGGTGATCGAGAGCGTGTTGTTCCACGCCCAGTAGATCACGAGACCGGCCGGGAAGGCCGCCAGCATGAAGGTGAAGACGACCGGCATCCAGGTGAAGATCATCGCCTGGGTCGGGTCCGGCGGCGTCGGGTTCATGCGCATCTGCAGGAACATGGTGACGCCCATGATGAGCGGCCAGACGCCGATCATCAGGAAGTGCGGCACGTCGTAGGGCAGGAGGCCGAACAGGTTGAAGAGCGAGGTCGGGTCGGGCGCGGAAAGGTCGCGGATCCAGCCGAAGAACGGCGCATGGCGCATCTCGATCGTGACGTAGATGACCTTGTAGAGCGCGAAGAACACAGGAACCTGGAGAAGGACCGGCCAGCAGCCCGCGATGGGGTTGATCTTCTCCTCCTTGTAGAGCTGCATCATCGCCTGTTGCAGCCCCATGCGGTCGTCGCCGAACTTGGCCTTCAGCTCCTCCATCTTTGGCTGCACCTTCTTCATGTTCGCCATGGAGGCGTACTGCTTGCTGGCAAGCGGGAAGAAGAGGGCCTTGACGACGATCGTGGTAATGAGGATCGCGATGCCGAAATTGCCGAAGTAGCGGAAGAAGAAGTCCATCAACTGGAACATCGGCTTGGTGAAGAACCAGAACCAGCCCCAGTCGATCATCAGGTCGAAATGCGGGATGGAATAGGTGGTCTTGTACTGGTCGATGATCGGCACTTCCTTGGCGCCGCCGAAGAAGAGGTTCTTGACCTCGGTCGTCTGGCCGGGCGCAAGCGTGATGTCGTCCTGGCGGTAGTCGGCCTGATAGCGCGGCCGGCCGTCCTGGAAGTGGGAGAAGCGCGTCTCATAGGGGCTCGTCTGCGGCGGCACGAGCGCGGTCGCCCAGTACTTGTCCGTGATGCCGAGCCAGCCGCCAGTCGCCTTGCCGGGCGCGACGGTCGTGTCCTCCTCGGTTTCCTTGTACTTGACTTCCTGCAGGCCGAGATCGCCAAGCACGCCGATGAAGCCTTCGTGCAGCACGTAGGTGGTCGGGTCGGTCGGCTTGAAGAAGCGCGTGGAGCGGCCGTAGGGCGACAGCGCGATCGCCGTCTGCGAACGATTCTCGATGCTGTCGTCGATCGTGAACATGTAATGCTCGTCGACCGAGATCGTGCGGGTGAAGGTGACGCCCTTGTCGTTGGTGTAGGTGAGTTTGACCGGCGTCGTCTGCGTGAGCTTGCCGGTGCCTTCCTGCGTCCAGACGGTCTGCGGGCCGGGAACCTGACCGGCCTCCCCGTTGCCGATATAGCCGACCTCGGCGAAGTAGCCGTGCTCGGTCTCGGCGGGGCTCAGCAGCGTGATGATCGGGCTCGTCTTGTCGACGGTCTCGTGGAAGCCCTTCAGCTTCAGGTCGTCGAAGCGGGCGCCCGTCAGGTTGATGGAGCCGGCAAGCGAGGGCGTGTCGATCTCGATGCGGGCGGACTTGGCAAGTGCGGCCTCGCGCGTCTCGGTCGCCGTGCCGGCGCCGGCCGGCAGCGTGCCGTCCGCCGTGCCCGTCGTCGTGGTGGTGGGCGCGGTCGCCGTGTCGCCGCCGGCGGTCGTCGTCTGCTGCGTCTGTGCGGCCTGCTGGGCCTCCAGCGCGGCGCGATCCTTCTCCAGCTTGGGGTTCACGTAGAGGAACTGCCAGGCGATGAGGATCAGCACGGATAGCGCGATCGCCACGAAGTAATTGCGGTTTTTTTCCATCATTCTTTCCCGGGAGCAGCAGGGCGCTGCTGCTTCTGTTTGCTACCTGCCGCGATCCTGTCGTTGAGACCGGCTACCAGCTTGTCGAAGGACGCGCCGAGCACGTCCCGTCTGGCGACAACCACATAGTCGTGTCCGGGCTGCATTGCAAACCCGGCCGAAAGCCGCACCGCCTCTTTCAGGCGCCGGCGCATGCGATTGCGTTCCACGGCATTGCCGTGCTTCTTGGTGACGGTGAAGCCGACGCGGGGCGGCTCTTCCGGCATCTGCCGGTCGCGCACTTCGAGAAGGAACAGCGGTCCCTTGCGCCTCTCGCCCTCGCGCACAAAAAGAAACTGCGGACGGCTTTTCAGCCGTCCGACAGCAGATTGTCCAACAGATTTGGTCATTTGCCCGCCGCCTCTGTTCGGGCAGGCCGGCCTTAGGCCGACAGGCGCGCGCGGCCGCGGGCGCGGCGTGCGGAAAGAACCTTGCGGCCGCCCTTCGTTGCCATGCGGGCGCGGAAGCCGTGGCGGCGCTTGCGGACGAGTTTGGAAGGCTGGTAGGTACGCTTCGTCATTTATTTAATACCGCGGTGTGCGGCCCTTCTTGGGTTTGCGTTGAAGCAAGGAGCGTGAAAGTCCGGCATAGCCTTGCCCTCGCGGGAAGGCGGGCTTTCCGAACGTGCGCGGCTTATAAGGGCAAAGACGGCCGAAAGTCAATCGCACCTCACCATGCGCGCAGATTGCCGCCGCAATCGTTAACGCGTCCGCGCGCCTGAAGCCTGCCGCCGCAGGGCGGGTCGGTGCCTGCATCACGTAAGGTGAGCGCAAAGTGTTGAATTCCCGCCGGTTCTGCTGAGGAAGAAGTATTAGGAGTATGGAATATTCCTGATGGTGAGACGGGTTCGTCAAAATCTATTTAACCTTTAGCATTTACCTTTCTACCCGAAGGCGAAACGGCAGGGCCGCTTCGCCACTTTTTCATGCCTTTGGAGTGCGACGTGAAGATACGCGGCAAGATTTACCTCATCGTGGGCGTTATGGGCCTCATTTCCGTCCTCATCGGCGGCATCGCCGTTCATGTGGTGACGGAATACAGCGATAAGCTGCACCGCTACGAGAATGCCGCGGACCGCGCCTTCCTCGGCGAGCATCTCAACCGCCACGTCACGGCCGTGGTGATGGAAGCGCGCGGCATCTATGCCTCCAAGGATACCGAGGGCGCCGCGAAGTTCGCCGAAGGCATCGCCAAGGAGCTCGATGGCATCGACCGCACGCTGAACGAATGGCGCCCGCTGGTGCCGGAAGCCCAGAAGGCGGCCTTCGACGCCGTCGTCGACCGCGCCGCCGACTTCCGCACCTTCCGTTCGGAGACCGCGCGTCTCGGCACGGAGGTTTCCCCGGCCGCGGCCAACGAGCAGGGCAACACCGAGGACAACCGCGCAAACCGCAAGGCCTTCCAGAAGGATATCGATGCCGTCGTGGCGACGGACAACGAGAACCTGGCGGCGATCAAGGCGGATGTCGCCTCCTTCGAGACGACGATGCTGATGCTTGTGCTCGGCACGGTCGGCGCCGGCCTCGTGCTCGGCGGCAGCGTCGCCTTCTACATCGCCACCAACGAACTCAGCCGCCCCATCCGGAACGTTACCGACACGATGAAGCGGCTTGCCGGCGGCAATCTCGACACGGAAGTGCCCTATGCCGGCCGCAAGGACGAGATCGGCGAGATGGCCGAGGCCGTCGCGGTCTTCCGCCAGAACGCCATCACCGTGCGCGATCTCAACGCGCAGGAAGAGATCCTGCGCGAGAAGAGCGCGGACCTGCAGTCCTCCATCGCGACCGTCGTGCACGCCGCCGCCGCGGGCGACTTCTCCTCGCGCATCGCCAGGGACTATCAGAACGAGGACCTCAACCGCTTCGCCCGCTCGGTCAACGAACTGGTCGCCGGCGTCGAGGAAGGCATTGCCGAAACCCGCCGCGTGATCGGCGCGCTGGCCGAGGGCGACCTGACGCAGACCATGGACGGCAATTTCCGCGGCGCCTTCGCGGAACTGCAGCAGAACGTCAACACGACGCTCGCGAACCTCCAGCGCACGATGCGCGAGGTGCGTGCCTCGACCGATGCGATCAACGCCAATTCCGGCGAGCTGCGCACCGCCTCGGACGACCTTTCCAAGCGCACCGAGCAGCAGGCGGCCGCCCTCGAGGAGACGTCCGCCGCGCTCGAGGAGATCACCGCCGCCGTCAAGAACTCGACCGAGCGGGCGAACGAGGCGAGCGTCATGGTCGGCGAAGCGACGCGCAGCGCCACTCAGTCCGGTGCCATCGTGCGCAACGCCATCGACGCCATGGGCCGCATCGAGCAGGCCTCCAGCGAGATCAGCCAGATCATCTCGGTGATCGACGAGATCGCCTTCCAGACGAACCTGCTGGCGCTGAACGCCGGTGTGGAAGCCGCGCGTGCGGGCGAAGCCGGCAAGGGTTTTGCCGTCGTCGCCCAGGAGGTGCGCGAGCTCGCCCAGCGGGCCGCCAGCGCCGCAAAGGACATCAAGGGCCTCATCACCAAGTCGGGCGACGAAGTGGCCGTCGGCGTCAAATACGTGCAGGAAACGGGTGCGGCGCTTTCCGACATCGAAGGCCGCGTCGTCACCATCAACGACCGCATCCATTCGATCGCCACGGCCGCGCGCGAGCAGGCGACGGGCCTCCAGGAAGTCAGCACCGCCATCAACCAGATGGACCAGGTGACCCAGCACAATGCCGCGATGGTCGAGGAGACCTCCGCAGCCACCCACAAGCTGAAGGGCGAGGCCGACGGGCTTGCCGATCTCGTCGCGCGCTTCCGCACCGGCGAGGCCGTCCAGCGTGTCGCCGCCGTGCGCGCGGAGGCCCGTCCGGTCGAATCGCCCGCCCGCCGCATGATGGGCAATGTCGCCCGCGCCTTCGGCGGCGGCGGCTCCGCCGCGGCGGCTCAGGAGAACTGGGAAGAATTCTGAGGATAACCCCATTCCCGAATCTGGCGCGGCGGTCGAAGGACCGCCGCGTTTTCGTTTTGCCGGCCTTTCGCAGGTGCGTTGGAAAATTCGCCGCGATCTCCTATAATCGGCCGTCGGCTGTGGCCGAGGGCGCCCGGGGTCGGGCGCCGCGATGCGGCATGTCCGGGAGTTGAACGATGATGGACAGAGACGCGACGCCGACCTTGACCGAAACGCCGGTGCCGGCGGTCGGTTTCCTGTCCGGCCTTTCGGGCAAGCTGCTCCTGCTCACCGCCGTCTTCGTGATGATCGCCGAAGTGCTGATCTTCGTGCCCTCGGTCGCCAACATGCGGCTGATGTGGCTGCGCGACCGGTTGAACACGGCCGCTGCCGCCAGCGTCGTCATCGAGGGCCTGCCCGACCAGGAACTGCCGCGCCCCGTGCAGGAGGAGACGCTGCTGGCGACCGGCACGAAGGCAATCGTGCTGAAGAAGGCCGACGCCTCGCGCATGGTCGCCGCCGTCGACATGCCGCCCAGCGTCGACGCGCAATACGACCTTTCCGACGTCTCGCTGCCGACCTCGATCTACGATGCCTTCGACACGCTGCTTTTCGGCGGCGACCGCGTCATCCGCGTCTACGGCCCGGTCGGCGAGACGACGACGCGCATCGAGCTGCTGCTCGACGAAGGCCCGCTGCGGCGCGCCATGCTGCGCTATGCACGCAACATCTTCATCATCTCCATGGTCATATCGCTGATCACCGCAAGCCCGATCTTCTTCGCGCTGAACCGGCTGCTGATCCGCCCCATCCGCGGCATGACCGCTAATATCCGGCAATTCGCCGCCGATCCCTCCAATCCGGCGCGCGTGCTGGTGCCGTCCGGCGGGCGCGACGAGATCGCCGTCGCCGGCATCCATCTCGCCGACATGCAGCAGACGCTGCAGCGCACGCTGAAGGAACAGAAGAACCTTGCCGATCTCGGCCTTGCCGTCTCCAAGATCAACCACGACATGCGCAACATCCTCTCCTCGGCCCAGTTGATGTCCGACCGTCTGTCGGATGTCGACGACCCGGTGGTAAAGCGCGTCGCGCCGAAGCTCCTGCGCAGCATCGACCGGGCGGTGGGCTATACCAACGAGGTGCTGTCCTACGGGCGCATGCGAGAGCCCGAGCCGCGCCGCCGGTTCGTCGCCCTCCATCCGCTGGTGCAGGAGGTCTCCGAAGTGCTGTCGCTCGATGCCCGCGGCGACATCGCCTTCGTCGCGCAGATCGAGCCGGGCCTCGAGGTCGATGCCGACGGCGAGCAGCTCTTCCGCGTCATCCACAATCTTTGCCGCAACGCCGTGGAGGCGCTTTCGCAGGATCCCGGCATCGAGCGGCGCGCCGTGCTGGTGAGCGGGCTTCGCACCGGCAGCGTCGTCTCCATCGCCATCGAGGACAACGGCCCCGGCATGCCGGAAAAGGCGCGGGAAAACCTCTTCGCCGCCTTCCGCGGCTCTGCGCGCTCGGGCGGCACGGGCCTCGGCCTTGTCATCGCCCGCGAACTGGTGCTCGCCCATGGCGGCACGATCGCGCTGGTGGAGAAGGCGACGCCCGGCACGCTCTTCCGCATCGAGCTGCCCGACCGCCCCGTCCCGCTCGACGCCTTCCGCCACCGCGCCTGACCCTTCGGCTTCATGACGGCGCGATGAAAAAAGTGCAGTTTTTCTCCGAAAGGCGCTTGCAATAACCCCGCGCACCCTTTAGAGAACCGCCTCGCAGCCGGGCACAACGCCCCGCCGCTGCCAGCGCACCCGTAGCTCAGCTGGATAGAGCACCAGACTACGAATCTGGGGGTCAGGAGTTCGAATCTCTTCGGGTGCGCCATTTCATTTCCCCCAACGCAAATCCGGTTTGCAGGCGCAGGCTTCGAGGCTTGACGGGCCGGGCTTTCGTCCGGCCGATCGCTACGCTAGATCTGCCAGGTGATGGACTGGATTTTCATGGGTTGCGGCGGGCCGCAGAGGGCCTTGGCGACGATCGTGCCGGCAGGGGCGGGCAGGTGGAGTTCGAAGCGTCCGTAGCCGCCGTCGGCGCCGCCGCGGTCGGCGGGCAGGATCCCGATGTTCCTGAGGTCCGGCGCGCCTGCCTTTTCGCGAATGGCCGCAAGGTCCGCAGCGCGTTCGGCATACGGCCGGTCGAGGGCGACGTTTTCCAGGAAGATTTCGTCGGCGAGGCCGTCGTCCCAGCCGTTCGCCACGAGACGGCAGAGGCCGGCGGCGAGCATGCGGACCGTGGCGGGCGGCTCGGCGGCTGCGGCCTCGTTCTCGAAGGCGGCTTCGAGCAGGCGTTCGAGGGCCGCCGTGACGGGCATCCAGGCGCCTGAATAGGTTGCGTTCTCGAAGGCAAGCACGCCGAGGTCGGTCTGCGGGTGCCAGCGCATATGCGCGCTGAAGCCGGGATAGCCGCCGGAATGGCTGACGATCGCGCCGAACCGCCCGTCATGCTCGATGTTGAGGCCATAGCCGTAGCCTCTGAGGCGGAGATTCTCACCCGGCTCGGGCGGGATCATGCAATGGACGTGCTGCATCTCGCGCCGGCTGGCGGCGGAGAGAGGGCCGCTTTCCACTTCCTCCGGCCGGAAGGCGGCGGAGAGCCAGTTCGCCCAGCGCACGAGGTCTCCTGTCGTGGTGACGGCGCCGCCGATGGCGGAAAAGGCGCCGGGGCCGGTGAAGGGCAGGGCCTGCCAGCCGGTCTCCGTCGGACGGAAACCCGTCGCCATCCTGCCCGCCGGAACGGCAGCCGGATCGAAGCCCGTCTCCGCGAGACCGAGCGGCTGGAGGAGGTTTTCGGTGACGAAGGCGGGATAGGCTTTGCCGGAAACCTCCTCGATGACCCGGCCGAGCAGGGCATAGCCGAGATTGGAATATTCGAAGCGTGTTCCCGGCACGGCGGCAAAGCGCACGCCCGCGCGCAGCACCGCGTCGAAGGCCGCGGCGGTCAGCGATTCCTGCCGGTCCGCCCAGGGATCGTCGGTCGGTAGCCCGCCGGACATGGAAAGCAGCATGCGCAGCGTCGGGGCCTCGGGCTTGCCGGCCGGCAGCGTAGGGGTGAGCGCCGGAACGTAGCGCGTCACCGGCTCGTCGAGCGAAAGCCGGCCCCGGTCGCGCAGCAGGAGCATTGCCGCGGCGGTGAAGCTCTTGGTGCAGGAGGCGATGCGGAACCGGGCGCCGGGGCCGGACGGATCGCCCGCCGCGCCCGCATCGCCGAAGCCGCCCTCATGCACGGTCCCCGCCGCGTCGAAGAGGGCGAAGCGGATCGCCGGCGCGGCCTTGTCGACGACGCGGCCGGAGAAGATGCCGGCGATTGTCGCGGCAAGCGCTTCCGGCTGCGGGAGTTGGTTGAAGCGTTTCATGGGGCATCCTTCGGCAGGCGGGACGGTACGGCGGGATTGCAGATATAGCCGGGTCGCGGCGCGGCGGGAATCGCTTTCCGCAGCGCCGCCGTCACCGGAGAACAGACGCTTCGCAGCGCCGCGATGAAAAATCGCGGGCGGTTTCATTTTGACGGTTTACAATAGTAATACAATATGATGTTTTATTCGCGCTGCTGAGGAGCAGCTTTCTTTGGGAGGACATCATGAAATTCAAACTCGCACTTGCCAGTGCAACGATCCTTGCTGCCTCGATGTTCAGCGCCGCATCCGCCGCCGAACTCACCGTGGGCTTTTCGCAGATCGGGTCTGAATCCGGCTGGCGCGCGGCCGAGACCACGCTGACCAAGCAGCAGGCCGAAGAGCGCGGCATCGACCTGAAATTCGCCGATGCGCAGCAGAAGCAGGAAAACCAGATCAAGGCGCTGCGCTCGTTCATCGCGCAGGGCGTCGATGCCATCCTCATCGCACCGGTCGTCGCGACGGGCTGGGATGAAGTGCTGCAGGAAGCCAAGGACGCGGAAATCCCGGTCGTCCTGCTCGACCGCAAGGTCGACGCGCCCGAAGACCTCTACCTGACCGCCGTCACCTCCGACACCGTGCATGAAGGCAAGGTCGCCGGCCAGTGGCTGGTCGACACGGTCGCCGGCAAGCCGTGCAACGTCGTCGAGCTGCAGGGCACGACCGGCTCCTCGCCGGCCATCGACCGCAAGAAGGGCTTCGAGGAGGCGATCGCTGGCCACGACAACCTGAAGATCGTCCGCAGCCAGACCGGTGACTTCACCCGCACCAAGGGCAAGGAAGTCATGGAGAGCTTCCTGAAGGCGGAAGACGGCGGCAAGAACATCTGCGCGCTCTACGCCCATAACGACGACATGGCCGTCGGCGCTATCCAGGCGATCAAGGAAGCCGGCCTCAAGCCTGGCAAGGACATCCTCATCGTCTCCATCGACTCGGTTCCGGACATCTTCCAGGCGATGGCCGCGGGCGAAGCGAACGCCACCGTCGAACTGACGCCGAACATGGCCGGCCCCGCCTTCGACGCGCTCGATGCCTACCGCAAGGACGGCACGGTCCCGCCGAAGTGGATCCAGACGGAATCCAAGCTCTACACCCAGGCCGACGACCCGATGAAGGTCTATGAGGCCAAGAAGGGCCTCGGCTACTGATCTCTCCCGGGGTCCCGCGTCCGGCTCCTGACCCGGCGCGGGACATCCGTCTTGCGCGCCGCCTTCCTCGCGAGGGCGGCGTGCGGCAATCGTCACACGGGTGGGGATAATGCAGCCGGTGAATTCCTATGTTCTTTCGGCGACGGGGATCGACAAGATCTTCCCGGGCGCCAGGGCGCTGAGTGGCGTCGATTTCTCCCTGCGGCGCGGCGAGGTGCACGCCCTGCTCGGCGAGAACGGCGCGGGCAAGTCCACGCTCGTCAAATGCCTGACCGGCGCCTACCGGCGCAATGGCGGGCGCATCCTGCTCGACGGCGCGGACATCGATCCGCAGAGCACGCTGGAGGCGCAGAACCTCGGCATCGGCACGGTCTACCAGGAGGTGAACCTCCTGGCGAACCTGACAGTCGCCGAAAACCTCTTCCTCGGCCGCCAGCCGAAGCGCTTCGGCCTCGTCGATACGCGCGAGATGAACCGGCGCGCCCGGGCGCTGCTGTCCGAGTACGAACTCGACATCGACGTCACCGCCGAGCTTGCCGCCTATTCCGTGGCCGTGCAGCAGGTCGTCGCCATTGCCCGCGCGGTCGATCTTTCCGGCAAGGTGCTGATCCTCGACGAGCCGACCGCCAGCCTCGATGCGCATGAAGTGGCGATGCTCTTCCGCATCGTGCGCCGCCTTCGCGAGCGCGGCCTGGGCATCGTCTTCATCACCCATTTCCTGGAGCAGGTCTACGACCTCTCCGACCGCATCACCGTGCTGCGCAACGGCCAGCTCGTCGGCACGCGCGAGACGGCGGACCTGCCGCGCCGCGACCTGATCGCCATGATGCTCGGCCGCGAACTCAACGAGGAGGTGGCGACGGAGCACGCCGCCAAGGCGGCGGACGGCGAGGTACGCTTCCGCTTCCGCGGCTTCGGCCGCAAGGGCCATATCCAGCCCTTCGACCTCGACGTGCGCGCCGGCGAGGTGGTCGGCATCGCCGGCCTGCTCGGCTCGGGGCGCACCGAGACGGCGGAAATCCTCTTCGGCGCCGAGCGCGCCGACAGCGGCACGGCGGAGACGGCCGGCCGGGCGCTCGACCTGTCCTCGCCGCGCGCGGCGATCCGCGAGAAATTCGGCTTCTGCCCGGAAGACCGCAAGGTCGACGGCATCGTGGGCGACCTTTCCGTGCGCGAGAACATCGCGCTCGCCCTCCAGGCCCGGCGCGGCTGGGCGCGGCCGATCAGCCGCGCCGAGCAGGACCGGCTCGCCGACCAGTACATCAAGGCGCTCGACATCCGCACCTCGGATCGCGAAAAGCCGATCAAGCTGCTCTCGGGCGGCAACCAGCAGAAGGCGATCCTCGCCCGGTGGCTGGCCACAAACCCGGATTTCCTCATCCTCGACGAGCCGACGCGCGGCATTGATGTCGGCGCGCATGCGGAGATCATCCGCCTCATCGAATCCCTCTGCGAGAAAGGCATGTCGCTGATCGTCATCTCCTCGGAGCTGGAAGAGCTGGTCGTCTATTCGCACCGCGTCATCGTGCTGCGCGACCGGGCGCATGTGGCCGAACTCGTCGGCGAAGAGGTCACCACGGCCGGCATCGTCGAGGCGATCGCGGCCTCGGCCGGGAGGGCGGACGCATGACATCGACCCTGAAGGCCTACGCCATCCGCCTCTTCCCGCAGGTCGCGGCGCTCGTCGTCATCCTCCTGATGGTCTCGTTCGCCTTTCCCGATTTCTTCCGGATCGAAATGCAGAACGGGCGCCTCTACGGCAGCCTGATCGACATCCTCAACCGCGGCGCGCCCGTGGCGCTGCTCGCCATCGGCATGACCGTGGTGATCGCCACCAAGGGCATCGACCTTTCGGTCGGCGCGGTCATGGCGATCTGCGGGGCGGTCGCCGCCGCCTGCATCACCTCCGGCTACGGGCTGGTCGGAACGCTGCTCGTCACGCTCGGCACGGGCATCCTGTGCGGCCTGTGGAACGGCGTCCTCATCGCCGTGCTGGATATCCAGCCGATCATCGCCACGCTCGTGCTGATGGTCGCCGGCCGCGGCATCGCGCAGCTCATCACGGAAGGGGCGATCCTCACCTTCAACGATCCGGGCCTCATCTTCATCGGCAGCGGCTCCCTGCTGGGCCTTCCCATGCCGGTCGTCATCTGGCTCGTCTTCGGCCTCGTCGTCTCGCTCGTCGTGCGCCGCACGGCGCTCGGCATGCTCATCGAGGCGCTCGGCGTCAACCGGCGCGCCTCCATGCTGTCGGGGGTCTCGACCGGAGTGCTCCTGATCGCCGCCTATGTGCTATGCGGCCTGTGCGCGGCCATCGCCGGCATCATCGCCGCGGCCGACATCCGCGGGGCGGACGCCAACAATGCCGGGCTCTGGCTGGAACTCGACGCGATCCTGGCGGTCGTCGTCGGCGGCAATTCGCTGCTCGGCGGGCGCTTCTCCATCGCCGCCTCGCTGCTTGGCGCGCTCATCATCCAGTCGGTCAATACCGGCATCCTGCTGTCGGGCTTCCCGCCGGAATTCAACCTCATCATCAAGGCGGCGATCATCGTCTTGATCCTCGTCATCCAGTCGCCGCGCGCGCAGTCGGCCTTCGTCTTCCTGTCCCGCTCGCAAGGGGCCGCGCCGGCCAAGACGGGAGAGGAAGCGAAATGAACCCGCGCTATTTTCCGCTTGCCGCCACCGTCGCGATCTTCCTCGTCGCCTACGCCGTCTGCATCGGCCAGTATCCCAACATGCTGTCGACGCGGGTGATCGGCAATCTCCTGACGGACAACGCCTTCCTCGGCATCGCGGCTGTCGGCATGACCTTCGTGATCCTGTCGGGCGGCATCGACCTTTCCATCGGCGCGGTCATCGCCTTCACGGGCGTCTTCCTCGCCGTGCTCCTCGAAAGGACGTCGATCCACCCGCTCGTCGCCTTCATGCTCGCGCTCGCCATCACCACGGCCTTCGGCGCGCTGATGGGGGCGATCATCCATCATCTCGAAATGCCGCCCTTCATCGTCACGCTCGCCGGCATGTTCCTGGCGCGCGGCATGGCCTTCGTGCTGTCGATCGATTCGATCCCGATCAAGCATCCGTTCTACGCCACGCTGAAGGGCATTTATTACAAGTTGCCGGGCGGCGGGCGCATCACCTTCATCGGCGGCCTGATGCTCGTCGTCTTCGCGGCCGGGATCCTGATCGCCCACCGCACTCGCTTCGGCGCCAATGTCTATGCGCTCGGCGGCGGCGCGCCGACGGCCCGGCTGATGGGCGTGCCGATCGGCCGCACGACGGTCCTCATCTACGCGCTTTCCGGCTTCCTCGCGGGGCTCTCCGGCATCGTCTTCTCGCTCTATACCTCCGCCGGCTATTCGCTGGCGACGGTGGGCGTGGAGCTCGACGCCATCGCCGCGGTCGTCATCGGCGGCACCTTGCTCACCGGCGGCTCCGGCTTCGTCGCCGGCACGCTGGTCGGCATCCTCATACAGGGCCTCATCCAGACCTACATCACCTTCGACGGTTCGCTGTCGAGCTGGTGGACGAAGATCCTCATCGGCCTCCTGCTCTTCGCCTTCATCCTTCTCCAGAAGGGGCTCATCCACCTCACGGACCGGCGGAGGCGACATGCCTGACGCGGTCCGGGACTAGGGAGGGCCGGCCGGTGCGCAGGAAGGGCCTGATCGAAACGATGATGAGTGGAACGGGAGCGCGCACCAGCCATTCGCAGGTCGTCCACGAACTCGGCAAGGCCATCGTTTCAGGCGAGTTCCCGGTCGGCGCGACGCTTCCGGGCGACCAGGATCTGGAGGCGCGCTTCGGCGTCTCCCGCACCGTGCTGCGCGAGGCGATGAAGACGCTGGCCGCCAAGGGCCTCGTCGTGCCGCGCGCCCGCATCGGCACCCGCGTGACGCCGAAGGACCAGTGGAACCTCTTCGACAGCGATATCCTCACCTGGCATTTCGCCGTCGGCGTCGACCAGGGCTTCCTGCTGCACCTCAGCGAGATCCGCCTCGGCTTCGAGCCGCAGGCCGCCGCGCTCGCCGCCCGGCACGCGGGCGAGGCGGACATCAACCAGATGATGCTGCTCGCCGTCGCCATGGGCGATCCAGGCCATACGGCCGAGACGCTGGCGCTCGCGGACCTGCGCTTCCACCTCGCCGTCATGGAAGCTTCGCGCAATCCCTTCATGCGCACGGTCGGCAGCCTGATCGAGGCGGCGCTCGCCGGCGTCTTCAAGCTGAGCTCGCCGGATGCCGACCGCGGCAAGATCGGCGATGTCGCTGCCAGCCACATGCGCATTGTCGAGGAGATCCGCCGTCGCGACGAGGACGGCGCCCGCCGCGCCATGGAGAACGTCATCCGCGTCGGCTGCGCCCGGATGACCGATTCGGCGTGACCGATATGCCACGCAGGTCCGCCAATCTTTTCTCTTCCCTTCAAAATCCGCCGCCGCTCGGCTAAGCAGGACACAACGGGATAGCGGAAGGACGCGGGCCATGACGAACCGCCGGATGCCGCGCATATTGCGCCGCGCGATCTTCGCCGGACTGCTGGTGTCGGCCGGATGTGCCGGCCGACCGGAAGGCGTGCTGGTGCCGAGCGGCAAGGTGGCG
The DNA here is from genome assembly GCA_966243085.1 of uncultured Shinella sp. Lineage (GTDB taxonomy): Bacteria > Pseudomonadota > Alphaproteobacteria > Rhizobiales > Rhizobiaceae > Shinella. The sequence continues at coordinate 24,537 of CBIMFD010000002.1, read as the reverse complement.
CCGGGCGTTTCCACCGTCGACCTGCTCGTGGCGACGACGCGCGCGCCCTCGCGCGTGCCGGGCGTCCTCTTCTCCGGCGAGCGCGGCTCGGACATCGAGTTGCGCGAAATCGTCGTCTCCATTCCGCCCGATGCGAATCGCAAGATCGGGCAGGTTCAATGGCCGTCGAAGCTGCCGGCCGATCCGATGACGGATTTTTCGACCGTCAGCGTGACGCCGCTCGATGCGGCACGGGCCGGTCGGGTCTGGCTCGACCGTAACCTGCCGAAGAGCCGGCGCGTGCTCGTCTTCGTCCACGGTTTCAACAACAAGTACGAGGATGCGGTCTATCGCTTTGCGCAGATCGTGCACGATTCGGGGACCGACGCCGCACCGGTGATCTTCACCTGGCCCTCGCGCGCCAGCATTTTCGATTATTCCTACGACAAGGAAAGCACCAACTATTCGCGCGATGCGCTGGAGGAGCTGCTGCGGGCGATCGTCGCCAAGCCGGAAGTGGGCGAAGTCACCGTCATGGCTCATTCGATGGGAACATGGCTGGCCGTGGAGACGCTGCGGCAGATGGCGATCCGCGACGGGCGCGTGCCGAAGAAGATCCAGCAGGTGATCCTCGCCTCGCCCGATCTCGACGTCGACGTCTTCGGCCAGCAGCTTCGTGCCATCGGCGAGCCGCGGCCGCATTTCACCCTGTTCGTCTCCCGTGACGACCGGGCGCTGACGCTCTCGCGGCGCATTTCCGGCAATATCGATCGGCTCGGCCAGATCAATCCGGCCGAGGAGCCCTACCGCAGCATGCTGGAAGGGCAAGGCATCACCGTGCTCGACCTGACGGCGCTGAAATCCGGCGACAGGCTGAACCACGGCAAGTTCGCGGAAAGTCCCGAAGTGGTGCGCCTCATCGGCAACCGCCTGATCGACGGGCAGACCGTGACGGATTCCGAGGTGGGCCTCGGCGAACGGCTTGGCGCCGTCGCGCTCGGCACGGCCCAGACGGTCGGCAGCGCGGCCAGCATCGTCGTTTCCACGCCGATCGCCGTCTTCGATCCGGTGACGCGCAAGAACTACGACGACCAGTGGCGGCGCCTCGGCAATTCGGTCGAGGGCACGACCGTCACCGCGGTCGGCCAGTAAAAAGGCGACCCCTGGGGGCCGCCTTGCCGTTTTCTGCCGGTCCGCAGTCTTACCGGACCCAGAGCACCTGGCGCGTGCCGCGGTCGACGAGGACCGGGCGCTGGTCGACATAGATGTAGCCGTAGCTCGGGCTTTCCGGCACCTCGACGATCTGCACCGTGTCGGGAACCGTCATGCCGGCCTCGACCGGACCTTCCAGGATGACGGGTTCGACCGGATGGCGCTCGACATAGGTGATGGTCGCTTCCGGAATATCGGACGAGACGCTGGCCGTCGTGGCCATGTCGGGCGCGTAGATCACCTGACGACTGTCGGTCCGCACGATCACCGGGCGGTTGTCGACATAGACATAGGCGAGGTCGGGATGTTCCGGGATCGGCGTCAGCGCGACGGTGTTGTCGAAGCGGGTATCGACGCTCACGGGGCCTTCCAGCACCACGGGGGGCGTCGGATTGTCCATCACATAGACGCGGGCATCTTCCGGAACGGCGGTTTCCGCGCCGATGGCAGCGCCAGCGACGCCGCCGACTATGGCGCCCACCGGACCGCCCACCAGGGCCCCGGCCGCCGCGCCCGCAGCCCCGCCGGCCGCGCCGCCGAAGGCCTCCTTGTCGCGGTCGTCGGCATGGGCCGCAGTCGCGCCGATAAGGGCGAGGGCCGCGCCGGCGATGAGAATCTTACGCATGTTCTTCTCCTTCAAACGTTGGGTTTCCCACCCCTTCGGCGGAGAGAACGTAAGATGCCGGTCTCGGTTCCCGGGGAACGCGGATCGGCCATCACGATGTATGACGTTCGTTAATCCCGTTCAGGCGATCGCCGGGTCGCGCCGGGCGATTTCGTAGTCCTCGTTGTGGACCTGCAGGCCCTCTTCCGTCACCACGACGATGCCGTATGCACCCGGCTCGTCCACTGAAAGCGAGGCGTTCGGCATGTCGAAAGGCATGGGCTGCTGGTGCACGGGGCTCTTGAAGATGGAAAAAGGGATCCCGCGGTGCGAGCCGCCGATCGTGCGATGCACATGGCCGGCGAAGATATGGCGGACATTGCCGTGCCTCAGAACGAGGTCGTAGAAGGCGTCCTCGTTGCCGAGGCGGATCGCATCCATGCCGGTGAAACCCGTCCTATGCGGCGGATGGTGCATGAAGAGAAGGACCGGCAGGCCATTCGCCGTCGCCAGCGCGCGGTCGAGCCAGGCGAGGCGCCTTTCGCACAGATAGCCGGCATGGCTCATCGGATAGTCGTAGGGCGGGGCGAACAGCGTATCGAGCAGCACCGCGCGGCAATCGGCAAAGTCGATGACCTGCTGCACGAAGCCGTCCTCGTCCGGCGCGACATGGGAAAAGGTCTCAAGGAAACGCTCGCGATAGTCGTGGTTGCCAATGGTGATGGCGGCGGAGGGCACGAGGAGCGAGAGGAGATCGCGCAGGCGCTCGTAGGACAGCGTGTCGGCGCGGTGCGTCAGGTCCCCGGTGATGATCACCCGGTCGGCGTCGGCATGATAGCGGTTGACGTGCTCGATGCCGGCGAGCAGCCTTTTGTAGGGATCGAGGCCGATGATCGTCGTGCCCTCTGGCACCATATGCAGGTCGGTGAAGACGATGAGCTTGGTCATGAATGGCCTTTCGGGCGGGCTGCGTCCGCCGGCCGGCGGATGCCTTTTCGTAGCGCGCCGACGTGCCGCATGAAAAGCTGTTGGAACCGCGCTCGATCTGATATATCAGGGAGCGGAAGAGCCGGACGGCCGGCGAGAACGGAGCGACACGACATGAGATGGAAGCGCACGATCCAGTTGCTGGACGTTCATTGCGAAGGCGAGATCGGCAAGGTAGCGATCGGCGGCGTGCCGAAGATCCCCGGCAACACCATTGCCGAGCAACTCAACCACATCAACACGGTGGACGACAGCCTGCGCCGCTTCCTGTGCCTCGAGCCGCGCGCGGCGGCGACCGGCTCGGTGAACCTCCTCGTGCCGGCCAAGCGGCCCGAGGCGGATGCCGGCTTCATCATCCTCCAGGCAGACCAGGCGCATGCCTCCTCCGGCTCCAACTCGATCTGCGTCACCACGGCGCTCCTCGAATCGGGCATCGTCGAGATGAAGGAGCCGGAAACGGTCGTCGTGCTCGATACCGCCGCGGGCCTCGTCAAGGCGACGGCGACCTGCCGCGACGGGCGCTGCGAGAAGGTCAAGCTCACCATGGTACCCTCCTTCGTCGAGGCGCTGGACGTGGAGATCGACACGCCCCACTGGGGCCGCGTGCGCTTCGACATCTCCTATGGCGGCATCTTCTATGCGCTGGTCGATGTCGACCAGATCGGCACGAAGATCGAGAAGGCCAATGCCCGCGCGCTGGTCGATGCCGGCATGGCGTTGAAAGACCTCATCAACAGGTCGATGAAGATCGTGCACCCGGAAATCCCGGAAATCAGCGGCATCGCCTATGTCATGTTCCGCGACCGCGATCCGGACGGCCTCGTGCGCACCGCCACCACCATGTGGCCGGGCCGCGTCGATCGCTCGCCCTGCGGCACCGGCAACTCCGCCAATCTCGCCACGCTCCACGCCCGCGGCCTTGCCAAGGTCGGTGATACGTTCCGCTCGCGCTCGATCATCGGTTCGGAGTTCGAGGTGGGTCTTGCCGGCGAAACCACGGTGGCCGGGCGCAAGGCGATCATCCCCACCATCACCGGCCGCGGCTGGACCTTCGGCCTGCACCAGATCGCGCTCGACCCGAGTGATCCGTTGGCGAACGGCTTCGCCATGACGGATACCTGGGGCCCGCAGGCCGGCGAGATCCGCTGAACTGTTTCGCCGCGGCTTCGACATGATCGGGGTTCGCGGTACGGAATTCTTTGCGGCCCCGATCACGGCGTCTGCGTCGAGCCCAGCTCTCCGGTGCTTGCACCAGGGGAGAGTGGTGTGCAATCGTTCACAAAAAGAGAACGATCTGTCGTCCGGCCGCCAGTCTATCTTGACGATGGAAAGCCCGGTATTTCTCCGGCCAACGCAAACGCCTGAACCAGGAGCCATCCATGTCCCAGAACGCCGTCATCCTTATCGGCCGCATCCTCCTCGCCCTCATGTTTCTCACGTCCGGCCTTCCGAAGCTCGTCGATCCGGCCGGCACGGCCGGCATGATCACCGGCGCCGGCCTGCCGGCGGCCACCGCGCTCGCCTATCTCGCCGGCCTCTTCGAGCTTGTCGCCGGCCTCTTCATCCTCGTCGGCTTCCAGACGAAGATCACCGCATACCTTCTCGCCGTCTTCTGCGTCTTCACCGCTCTCGTCTTTCACAGCGGCGCGATCAATATCCCGGACTTCCCGGAAGGCGCCAATGGTCTCCTGACCGTCTTCAACGGCCTGATGATGTGGAAGAACGTCACGATTGCCGGCGGTTTCCTCATTCTCGCCGCCTTCGGCCCCGGCGCCATCTCGGTGGACGCCCGCCGCGCCGCCTGAGAGCGACGACAGCATCCGATCCTCCAGAAGCCCTTCCCGGCAAGCCGGGGAGGGTTTTTCGTTGCCGGAGCGCTGGAAAGCCGCCGCTCTTGCTGCTATGCGCTCGGAAGACAGTCATGCGGGAGATGCCGATGTTTTCCAATTCCTTTCCGGACAAAGATGTGATGGCGGAGTTGATGGCCCGCATGCTGTGGGAGATCAAGGCGGTACATTTCCGCCCCGAGGAGCCCTACAAGCTCGCCTCCGGCATGGCATCCCCGGTCTATATGGATTGCCGCAAGCTGCTCTCCTATCCGCGCATCCGCTCGGCGATCATGGATTTTGCCGCCGCGACCATCACCCGCGAGGCCGGCTTCGAGCGCTTCGACGTCATCGCCGGCGGCGAGACGGCGGGCATCCCCTTCGCCGCGCTGCTGGCCGACCGGCTCGGCCTGCCGATGGTCTATGTGCGCAAGAAGCCGAAGGGCCACGGCCGCAATGCGCAGATCGAAGGCGTGATGGCCGAGGGCGCGCGTGTCCTCGTCATCGAGGACCTCGTGACGGTCGGCGGCTCGATGTTTACCTTCATCGATGCGATCCGCGCGGCCGGCGGCGTGGTCGATCACGGCATGGCGCTCTTCTATTACGGCATCTTCCAGGAGGCCGAGGCGCGCTATGCGAACGGCGGCGTCAGGCTGCACCATGTCGGCACCTGGCGCGACGTGCTGGCCGTCGCAAGGGCGGAAAAGCTCTTCGACGACGCGACGCTCGCCTCGGTCGGCGCGTTCTTCGATGCGCCGCTCGCTTGGTCGGCCGCCCATGGCGGCGTTGCCGAGCTGCCGACGTCGTAAAAGCCTCTGGCGCTTTTCGCCGTCATCGTTTAAATCGATTGAAAATCGGTTGGGGGAATGAAGATGATCCTGTGTTGTGGTGAAGCGCTGATCGACATGCTGCCGCGGACGACGACGCTCGGCGAGGATGCCTATGCGCCCTATGCCGGCGGGGCGATCTTCAACACGGCGATCGCGCTCGGCCGCCTCGGCGTGCCGACCGGCTTCTTCACCGGCCTTTCCGACGACATGATGGGCGACATCCTGCGCAAGACGCTCGGCGAAAGCGGCGTCGACTACAGCTATTGCGCAACGCTCTCGCGCCCCACCACCGTCGCCTTCGTCAAGCTGGTCGACGGCCACGCGACCTATGCCTTTTATGACGAGGGCACGGCCGGCCGCATGATCACAGAGGCTGAACTGCCGGCGCTCGGCGCGGATTGCGAGGCCATCCATTTCGGCGCGATCAGTCTCATCCCCGAACCTTGCGGCTCGACTTACGAGGCGCTCCTGAAGCGCGAGCACGAAACGCGCGTCATCTCGCTCGATCCGAACATCCGCCCCGGCTTCATCAAGGACAAGGATGCGCATATGAGCCGCATCCGCCGCATGGCCGCCATGGCGGACATCGTGAAGTTCTCCGACGAGGACCTTGCCTGGTTCGGCCTCGAGGGCGACGAGGATGCGCTTGCCCGCCACTGGCTGCATCACGGCGCAAAGCTCGTCGTCGTCACGCGCGGCGCGGAAGGCGCGGTCGGCTATACGGCGGACCATAAGATCACGGTGCCGAGCGAGCGCGTGACGGTGGTCGATACCGTCGGGGCCGGCGACACCTTCGATGCCGGCGTCCTTGCCTCGCTGAAGATGCAGAACCTCCTCACCAAGCAGCAGGTGGCGAAGCTCTCCGACGAGCAGATCGCCAAGGCCCTCGCGCTCGGCGCCAGGGCCGCTGCCGTCACCGTCTCCCGCGCCGGCGCCAACCCGCCCTGGGCGAAGGAAATCGGGCTCGCATAAGGCGCCCCTTCATCGGCCTGTCATCGCCGCATGGTCAAACGGGCCATGCTCGATGAAACCGTCTCCGACTCGCCCCTTCCGGCCCGCCCCGACGGACGGGCACCCGTCGTTCTCGTCGTCACGGATGCCTGGCGGCCGCAGCTCAACGGCGTGGTGCACACGCTGGAGGAACTGGCGCGCTCGGCGGCGGAAGAGGGCGTGGAGATCGTCTTCCTGACGCCGGAGAAGTTCGCGACGCTGCCGCTGCCGTCCTATCCGGAAATCCGCCTCGCCATCGCCTCCGCGCGGCAGGTGCTTGCCGAGATCGACGCGGTCGCGCCCGACTATATCCATATCGCCACCGAAGGCCCGCTCGGCCTCGCGGCACGGCGCGCCTGCCTCCGGCGCCGGCTGCCCTTCACCACGGCCTATCACACGCGCTTTCCCGAATTCATCAGCGCGCGCCTGCCCATTCCGGAAAGCTGGAGCTATTGGTGGCTGCGGCGCTTCCACAATGCCGGCGAGGGCATGATGGTGGCGACGCGCTCGCTCGGCGCGGAAATGGCCGTCCGCGGCTTTCGTCGCATCAAGCGCTGGTCTCGCGGGGTGGATACCAAGCTGTTCGATCCGGCGAGGCGCCGCGACCTTGGCCTGCCGCGGCCGGTTTTCCTCAATGTCGGGCGCGTGGCGGTAGAGAAGAACTTGCCGGCCTTTCTCGGCCTCGACCTGCCGGGCAGCAAGGTCGTCGTCGGCGACGGGCCGGACCTTGCCATGCTGCGCGAGCGCTATCCGGACGTGCATTTCCTCGGCCGCAGGACCGGCGAGGCGCTTGCCGCCCTCTATGCCTCGGCCGACGTCTTCGTCTTCCCGAGCCGCACCGACACTTTCGGCAATGTGATGCTGGAGGCGCTTGCGAGCGGCGTTCCCGTCGCCGCCTTTCCCGTCGCCGCGCCGCGCGACGTGCTCGGCGAGGCGGGCGCGCTGTCGGAGGATCTGCGCGAGGCGGCGCTCGGCGCGCTCGATATCCCGAAGGACGTCGCCCGGGGCCGCGCCATTGCCTATAGCTGGCGCGCCTGTGCGCGCGAATTCCTGGGCAATCTCGCCCGCGTGCCGCGCGATGCCTTCGCGGCACGCCGCCTCAGTCTTCGCTGAGGCTACTTCGCCGCCTTCAGCAACGCGGCGACGAGCCCGGCCGTCGAGGAATCGTGGCCGGCGGCGCTTTCCTTGCCTTCCACGACCGGCAGAAGGCCGGTCGCCAGCTCCTTGCCGAGCTCCACGCCCCACTGGTCGAAGGAGTTGATGTCGAAGACCGCGCCCTCGACGAAGACGCGGTGTTCGTAAAGCGCGATCAGCCGACCGAGCGCAAAGGGCGTCAGGCTGTCATAGACCATGGTGATCGAGGGGCGGTTGCCGGAAAAGACCCGGTGCGGCGCGATCCTGTCGGCCTTCGCCACGTCCATGCCCTTGGCGGTGAGCTGCCCCTTGGCTTCCTCGAGCGTGCGGCCCTTCATCAGCGCTTCCGACTGCGCCAGGCAATTGGCGATCAGCAGCTCGTGCTGGTGGCGAAGGTTCTTCTCGTGGCCGTTCGCCGCGATCATGAACTCGGTCGGGATGATCGACGTGCCCTGGTGGATGAGCTGGTAGAAGGCGTGCTGGCCGTTCGTGCCGGGCTCGCCCCAGACGACCGGGCCGGTCTTGCATTCCACGGGCTCGGAATCCACGGTCACGGACTTGCCGTTCGATTCCATGTCGAGCTGCTGGAGATAGGCCGGGAACCGCGACAGCCGCTGGTCGTAGGGCAGGATGGCGCGCGAGGGATAGTTCAGCACGTTGCGATGGTAGAAGCCGATGAGGCCGAGCAGCATCGGGATGTTCTGCCGGATCGGCGCCTCGCGAAAATGGTTGTCGATGGCATGGCCGCCGGCCAGGAACTCGGCGAAGTTCTCCTTGCCGATGGCGATCATCAGCGGCAGGCCGATGGCCGACCAGATGGAGTAGCGCCCGCCGACCCAGTCCCAGAAGCCGAAGACGCGGCTGCCGTCGATGCCGAAGGCGGAAACCTTGTCGAGCGCCGTGGAGACCGCGCAGAAATGGCTGCCGACGGCCGCCTCGCCGAGCGCATCGGCGATGAAGCGGCGCGCCGTCGCGGCATTCGTCATCGTCTCGATGGTGGTGAAGGTCTTCGAGGCGACGATGAAGAGCGTCGTTTCGGCTTCCAGCAGCTTCAGCGTGTCGGCGATATGCGCGCCGTCGATGTTGGAGACGAAATGCAGGCGCGGGCCGTCGTGATAGGGCGCGAGCGCCAGCGTCGCCATGACCGGACCGAGGTCCGAGCCGCCGATGCCGATATTGACGACGTCGGTGATCTTCCTGCCCGTCGCGCCCTTGAGCGCGCCGGAGCGTATGCCGTCGGAAAAGGCGCCCATGGCGTCGAGCACGGCGTTGACGTCCGGCATGACGTCGTGGCCGTCGACGAGCACCGGCGTGTTGGCGCGGTTGCGCAGCGCCGTGTGCAGCACGGCGCGCTCCTCGGTGATATTGATGATCTCGCCCGAGAACATCGCGTCGCGCTTCTTCTCGACGCCGGCTTCCCTCGCCAGTTCCTCCAGCGCATCCAGCACGGCGTCGTTCACCGCGCATTTGGAATAGTCGAAGAGGAAGTCCTCGAACGTCGTGCTGTAGCGGGAGAAGCGGGCGGGATCGGCCGCGAACGCCGCCCTTATGTCTGTGGCATTGGTGTCGCGGACGATGGTTTTCAGCTTTTCGACAAGCGCTTTCATCGGCGTGTTCCTCGGGCCTTTGGACGTTGCCGCTAGCTAGTCGCTTTGCTCCCCGCAAATCAAGCCCGCAAACGCCGATCGGCGCAAAAAACTAAATCGGTTTAATTCCTGCGCCCTTACCCGCGCAGGTCCTTGCGCAGGATCTTGCCGACGTTGGATTTCGGCAGTTCGTCGCGGAATTCAACGAATTTCGGCCGCTTGTAATTCGTGAGGTTCGCCGCGCAATGGGCCTTCACGTCCGCTTCCGTCAGCGCCGGGTCCTTCTTCACCACAAAGAGCTTGACCGCCTCGCCGGAATGGGCGTCCGGCACGCCGACCGCCGCGCATTCGAGCACGCCCGAATGCGACATCGCCACCTCCTCCACCTCGTTGGGAAAGACGTTGAAGCCGGAAACGAGGATCATGTCCTTCTTGCGGTCGACGATCTTGGTAAAGCCTTCCGGCGTCATGAAGCCGATGTCGCCGGAGCGGAAGAAGCCGTCCGCCGTCATCACCTTGGCCGTCTCGTCCGGCCGCTGCCAGTAGCCGGCCATGACCTGCGGCCCGCGGATGCAGATCTCGCCCACCTCGCCGAGCGGCAGCGCGTTGCCGGCATCGTCGCGGATCTCGATATCGGTGGAAGGCAGCGGCAGGCCGATCGTGCCGGTGAATTCCCCCTTGTCGAAGCGGTTGGCGGTGGCGACCGGCGAGGTTTCCGAGAGGCCGTAGCCCTCGGTGATCGCGCAGCCCGTCGTCGTCTGCCAGCGTTCGGCGACCGGGCGCTGCACCGCCATGCCGCCGCCGAGCGTCAGCACGAGGTCGGACAGGTCGAGTTTTGAAAAGTCCGGATTGTTCATCAGCGCGTTGAACAGCGTGTTGAGGCCGGGGAAGATGTGGACGCGGTATTTCCCCAGTTCCTTGACGAAGGCGGGAATGTCGCGCGGATTGGCGATCAGCACGTTGTGGCCGCCGAGCGCGATGCCCATCAAGCCGTTCACCGTCAGCGCGAAGATATGGTAGAGCGGCAGCGCGCACATGAAGACGAGCTGTTCCGGCCGCTTCTTGAGGTGGAAGATCGGCTCGATCCAGAGCTTGATCTGCTCCATGTTGGAGAGAAGGTTGGCATGCGTCAGTACCGCGCCCTTCGAAACGCCCGTCGTGCCGCCGGTATATTGCAGGAAGGCGGTGTCGCCGGGCGTCACGCCCGCGTCCTTCACGCTGCCGCGCGCGCCCTCGATCATCACCTGCTTGAAGGGGACGTGGCCGGGCAGCGACCATTCCGGCACGAGCTTCTTCACGCGGCGCACGACGAGATTGACGATGAGGCCCTTGAGGCCAAGCATGTCGCCCATCGTGGCGACGACGACGTGCTTCACGGCCGTGCGCGAGACGACCTGCGCGACAGTGCCCGCGAAATTCTCCAGCACGAACAGCGCCTTGGCACCCGCATCCTTCAATTGGTGCTCCAGTTCGCGCGGCGTATAGAGCGGGTTGACGTTCACCACGACGAGGCCGGCGCGCAGGATGCCGAAGATGATGACCGGGTTCTGCAGGATGTTCGGCATCGTCACGGCGACGCGGTCGCCTTTCTCCAGGCCCTGGGCCTGCAGCCAGGCGGCGACGCTTGCCGACGCCGCGCCGAATTCGCGGAAGGTCAGCGTCTTGCCCATGCTGGTAAAGGCGGGGCGGTCGGCATAGTCTTCGCAGCAGCTTTCGACGAGCGCGCCGATCGAGGGATGGTGAAGGGGAGCAAGCTCCGCCGCCATGCCCTCGGGATAGGAGGCGAGCCAGAAACGGCCGGACGACTGGGTGGAAGGGTCCTGAACTGTGGCCGACATGTCGCTCCTCCTCGTTGGGTGCTGGCACCCGTCCGTTCCACCCGGTACCGGAAGGTCCTCCAACCCGCCGATCCGGACAAGATGATGCTTTTGACGGACGCCATCAAGCATCATCGCTATCTTACATTGACGTAAACGTCAATAAGCCGCGAGTCCTGCGACGACTCACCGCGCTTCGCCATAAAAAGGCGCGCATATGTTTAACATTCTTCAGTTACACCTTATCTTGGTGGTCCGGCCCCGGGTGCCGGCCTCAAGGGAGTGAACGCGTTTGCTGCATTCGGATCATCGTAGAAACGAGCCCCGGCTTCTCGGCGCCGCGCGCGCCGGCGGAGCGGCGCTGGTTTCGCCGGTTTCGGCTGCGCGCTGGCTGCTCGTCCTCGTCGTGCTCGCCGGCATCTATTTCTTCCACGGCTTCGTCGTGCCGGTGCTCGCCGCGCTGGTCATCGCCTTTGCGAGCTGGCCGCTCTACACGCGGCTTCTGGCGCGGGTGAACGGCAGGCGTACGCTCGCCGCCTCCATCGCGATCCTCCTCATCCTCGGCTTCATCGTCGGGCCCATCCTCTTCGCCTCCACCTATGCCTTCCACGAGGTCCGCGACTGGATCGGCTGGGCGGTGCAGACGAACCGCGTCGGCGCGCCGACGCCGGACTGGATTCGCGCGCTGCCCATCGTCGGCGGCTGGCTCGACATGCAATGGACACGCTTTCTCGATCATCCGGGCGCGATCGGCGAGCTGACGCAGATCGTCAGCGGCGCGAATATCGGCAATATCTACCGCGTGGCGCTGGCGGCCGGCGGCAAGGCGTTCAACCTGCTCCTCGCCATGCTCTTCATGCTCATCGCGCTCTTCTTCATCTATCGCGACGGCCAGGCCTTCGCCGCTCAGGTGGACCGTCTCGGCGAGCGCATCCTGCCGATGCGCTGGGAGCGCTTCTCCCGCATCGTGCCGGCGACGATCAGTTCCACCGTCACGGGCATGACGCTGATCGCCATCGGCGAGGGCATCGTGCTCGGCACGGCTTACTGGATCGCCGGCGTGCCGTCCGCGGTCACGCTCGGCGTGCTGACGGGCGTCATGGCGCTCTTTCCCGGCGGCGCGCCGCTCTCCTTCACGCTGGTCTCGGTCTATCTCGTTTCCAGCGGCTCGCTCGTCGCGGGCCTTGCCTTGCTTGCCTGGGGCTCGGTCGAGCTCTTCATCGTCGACAAGACGCTGCGCCCGCGCCTCGTGGGCGGGCCGATCAAGCTGCCGTTCCTGCCCACCTTCTTCGGCCTCATCGGCGGGGTGAAGACCATGGGCTTCGTCGGCCTTTTCATCGGTCCCGTGCTGATGGCCCTTCTGGTCGCGATCTGGCGCGAATGGATCCGCGATATCGAGACGGGCGACCAGCCGACGCTCCTGCTCGACGAGACGACGAACCTGCCCGCGCGGCGCGATCCGGAGCGCAATGTCGGCTGAGGTCGTCAGCCTTCCGCGCAGAAGCGGGCGAAACCGTCGAGGAACGCGCGCATCTCGCTGACGGCCGCCTCTTGCGCAAGGCGGGCGGCGATCTCCTCCGGCGAGAGTGCCATAAGTCGGAACCGCAGGAAAAGCTCTTCGCTGAACCGCGCGCTCACCGTGGCGAGCACGATGCGCAACTGCTGCAGCATGTCGTCGCCGCGATGGGAGGCATGGGCGAGCACGATGGGCTTGGCGACCAGTTCGTCGCGCGAAACCAGCCAGTCGATTGCGTTCTTCATGCCGCCGGGAATGGAGCGCACATATTCGGGGCTGGCGATGATAACCCCGTCCGCCTCCGCCACGGCCCGGATGAGACCGGCGACCGGCGGCGGCAGAGCGTCGCCCTCGAGATCCGGCGAAAAGACCGGCAGCGCCCCGATCCCGTCATGAAGCACGACGGCATGGTCCGCCTCCGCCGCGACCTGCAAGGCGCGCAGCATCGCCGTATTGGTGGACGCCCGCCGCGCACTTCCCGAAATGGCCAAGAATTTCATGCGGGCAGGAATGTCCGAGTCCCGGTGGGCGGTCAAGGCGGAGAAACCGGAAAGGAAATGGTGCCGCTTAGGTGACTCGAACACCTGACCCCATCATTACGAATGATGTGCTCTACCGACTGAGCTAAAGCGGCTTCCAGCGGTCCCGAAGCGTGTCGGGACCGGAATGGGTGCGCTGATAACCGCAATGGCGGGAGATTTCAAGCGGGGAGTTTGAACTTCCTCATTTTTCCCGTGCGATGCGGCGGAATGGCCGGTTCAGCCGGCGGCGATGCGCGCCTTTGCGGCATCATATTCGCGCGCAAGGCGGGAGACGAGCTCTTCTACCGGGCCGATCGCCTTGACGGCGCCGATGCCCTGGCCGCATCCCCAGATGTCCTTCCAGGCCTTGGCGCCGGTCGTCGCCTTGTCGAAGTCCATCTTGGAAGGGTCGGCTTCCGGCAGGTGATCGGGGTCCATGCCGGCGGCGGTGATGGAGGGCTTCAGGTAGTTGCCGTGTATGCCCGTGAAATAGTTGGAATAGACGATGTCGGCGGCTGCGCTGTCGACGATCATCTGCTTGTAGGCGTCGCTCGCGCGCGCCTCGTTCGTCGCGATGAAGGGCGAACCGATATAGGCCATGTCCGCGCCCATCGCCTCGGCGGCGAGGATCGCCCCGCCGGTCGCGATCGCGCCGGAAAGGAGGAGCGGGCCGTCGAACCACTCGCGGATCTCCTGAATAAGCGCGAAGGGCGAGAGCGTGCCGGCATGGCCGCCCGCACCTGCAGCGACCGCGATCAGCCCGTCCGCCCCCTTGCGGATCGCCGAACTGGCATGCCGGTTGTTGATGACGTCGTGCAGAACGATGCCGCCGTAGGAATGGATCGCGGCATTCACCTCCGGCACGGCGCCGAGCGAGGAGATGACGACCGGCACCTTGTATTTCACGCACATCGCAAGGTCATGCTCCAGCCGCTTGTTGGAGCGGTGGACGATCTGGTTGACGGCGAAAGGCGCGGCGGGACGGTCCGGGTTCTTCGCGTCATGCGCGGCAAGGCCCTCCGTGATTTCCGCCAGCCATTCGTCGAGTTGCGATTCGGGCCGGGCATTCAGCGCCGGGAAGGCGCCGATGACGCCCGCCTTGCATTGCGCCAGCGTCAGAGCAGGATGCGAGACGATGAAGAGCGGCGCGCCGACGACGGGCAGGCGCAGCTTGTCCTTGAGGATCGCGGGCAGGGCCATGAAGGGGAAGTCCTGTCTGTTTTGACGTTTACGAAAACGTCAAAACAATAGCAGCGCGAAACGGATCTGAAAAGAGGCGATGCGGAGCGTGGATTGGCAAGCCTGAGGCTTCGCGCGCGAAAGGGGCGCCCGGCTTACGGAGAAGCCGTTTGTGCATCATCGCTTCGGGAAGGCCGGCGGAATAGCGTGTCGGCGCGGCCGTCACCGTGCCGGAAGGACGCTTATCCCCGGAGAAGGCCGCGCGGTTTGGCCGGAAGGCTTGCGCAAATTCGCGTCAAACGTTACGCAAAACCTAACAAAAGCCGGAAAGCAGGGCTCTTTCCACAGGTGTATCGTAGCCGCGGCGTGAGGCGGCTCCCGCAGAAGGGTCGGATGTGAGCGGACTGGAGACGGCAATCAGGAACGCGCTGGCGCGCTCCGAGCGCGCCAATGCCGAGGTGCGGGCGCGGATCTACCAGTCGGCGCGCCATGCGCTCGAAGCCGGCTTGCGCAAGCAGGAAATCAACGATCCGGAAACGATGGCTGCCCAGCGCCACCGGCTGGAGGCGACCATCCGCGAGATCGAGACGGAGGAGCGTGCCCGTCTTGCCGCCGCTGCAAGCGATGTCCGCGCCGAGCCGGTCGTCGAAGCGCGGACCGAACCTGCGTTGCGCGCCGAGCGGGCGGAGCCGACGCTGGAAGGCGAGCGGCGCGGCGATGCCGGCCGGTCTGCTGGCGGAAGCGGTGATATCGGCGCCATCCGCCCGGAGCGCGCGGACGGCTTTTCCGCCGGCGCCGCAGCCGCCAGGCCCGTGTCCGGCAAGGCCTCGAAGGGCGGCGGGGATATCCGGCCCGAGAGGGTGGCGAAGGCGCGCAAGCGCCGCGGCCGCCTCTTCTCCTTCCTCCTGGTCGTCGCGACGCTGATCGCCGCTTGCGGCGTGCTCGCCTGGTGGGTGCAGACGAGCGGCCTGCTCGCCGATCTTCGCGGCAACGGGGATGATTCCGTTCCGCCCGCCCGGGTTTCCGCCGAGGACTTTTCCGGCGATGATCCGGTCAAGAAGGCGCTCGACACGCAGAGCCGTTTCACCTCCGACTGGCGTACGGTCTTTTCGCCGGGCGATACGGGCAAGCTGTCGGCCGGCGCGTCAGGCCGCTTCGAGCAGGTCGGCACCGGCGAGGGCCCGGCCGCCCGCATCACCTCCGCCAATCCCGAGCGGGAAGGAGCCGTGCGCATCGAGGTCTCGCCCGAGGTGCTCGGCGAACTCGGCGGCAAGAATTCCACGGTCGCGCTCACCGTGCAGTCGGCGAACGGCAAGCCGGTTCAGGTCGCCGTCGAATGCGACTTCTCCACCATGGGCGGCTGCGGGCGCCACCGCTTCACGGTGTCCGAGCGCACCGACATCCTGTTCCAGGTGACGTTCGACCGCTCGCTCTCGCCGAGCGAACCGGGGCACCTGCTGCTCAACAGCGATATCGGCGGCGGCAATGCCAGCGTCTATCTCTACGGCGTGCGCATCCTGCCGGGCGAGTAGGCGTTATCCGACGAAGCCCGGCCCGAAGCCGAGGATCTTGTCGTCGATCTCGCCGATCGCCTTCCTGTCCTTGCCGTCGTAGTCGAGAGTGGTCAGGATGTGGCGGATGACGTTGATGCGCGCGCGGCGCTTGTCGTTGGCGCGCACCACGGTCCAGGGCGCGTGGTCCGTATGGGTTTCCTTCAGCATGCGGTCGCGCTTGTCTGTATAGTCGCCCCACTTGTTGAGCGAGGCGATGTCCATCGGCGAGAGCTTCCATATCTTCAGCGGATCGTGCCGGCGGTCGTGGAAGCGCTTGAGCTGCATCTCGCGGCCGATATTGAGCCAGAACTTGAAGAAGTGGATGCCCTCGGAGACGACCATCTTCTCGAAGCGCGGCGTTTCCTCGAGGAATTTCTCGTACTGCGCCGTCGTGCAGAAGCCCATGACGGGCTCGACGCCCGCACGGTTGTACCAGGAGCGGTCGAAGAGCACGAATTCGCCGGCGGTCGGGAAGGTCGCGACATAGCGCTGGTAGTACCATTGCCCCTGCTCGGTCTCTGTCGGCTTGGGAAGCGCCACCACGCGCGCCGAGCGCGGGTTCATGTAGGACGAGGTGGCATGGATCGCCCCACCCTTGCCGGCCGCGTCCCGCCCCTCGAACACGGCGATCACGCGCTTTCCCGTCTTCTGCTGCCAGAACTGCACCTTGACCAGCTCGATCTGCAGCCGCTTCAGCGTCTTTTCGTATTCCTTGTTGGGAAGCTTCTTGTCATAGGGATAGTCGTCGGAGCCGAAGGCCTTCTCCGCGATCCAGTCCGGCAGCTTGGGATCGTCGATGTCGAACACCCGCTTCCTATCGTGGATATCCAGTTCCATCGCCCGGCTTTCCGCCTTTTCCGCCATCGTCTGCTCCTCGAAACCGCAAGAGGCGGCGAGCGCCGCACGGCGGAAGGTGGCCATAACCGCATTGCGAATTCAAGCGCGCCGTGAAAAACATGTCATGAAGCCGCGCTATCCATCGGGAATCGGTGGAGGCGCGGAGGGTGTGATGCTGGCGAGGGAATGGGTGGCGGTGACGGATCAGCGGACGGTTTTCGGCTGGCTGGCGGCGCAACTGTGGGGCGAACGGGTGCTCATCGCCTCCGCCGTCTTCGTCGGCTTCATGATGTGGCTGTCCGGCACGCATCTCGGCTGGGCGTCCTTCGCAGTGCTGCTTCTCGTCATCGCGGGCCTGTTGCGTGTCGAGCGGCGCGCCGCGGAAGTCGAGCAGCAGCGCGCCGCCGCAATGCCCGCCTCCGTGCCGGCGGCAGAGCCCGACCGGCCGGCGGAAGACCTTGCGGCTATTGCCGCCGTGCTCGGCGCACTCGATGCGCCCGCGCTGCTTCTATCCTCCAGCGAGGCCGTCCGGTTGCAGAACCGTGCGGCGGAAGCCGTCTTCGGAGTCATCCCGCGCAACGGCGACCTTGCCGGCCGCATCCGCGCGCCCGGCATCCTCGACATGGTGCGCGAGGCGATCGCCGCCGGCCAGCCGCGCGAGACGGAACATGCCGAGCGCCTGCCCTCCGAGACGGTCTATGTCGTCCGCATCGCCCCGCTTGCCGACCGCAGGGGCGAGCCGCTCTGGCTGCTCACCTTCCGCGATGTCTCGCAGGCCCGCCGCATCGAGCGCATGCGCTCGGATTTCGTGGCCAATGCCAGCCATGAGCTGCGCACGCCGCTCGCCTCGCTGCGCGGTTTCATCGAGACGCTGCAGGGGCCGGCGAGGAACGACCTCAAGGCCCGTGAGCGTTTCCTTGCCATCATGCACGAGCAGGCGACGCGCATGAGCCGCCTCGTCGACGACCTTCTCTCACTCTCGCGCCTCGAATTGCGCTCCAATCTTGCGCCGGATCATACGGTGGACCTCGTGCCGCTCCTCGGCCATGTGCGCGACAGCCTCCAGCCGCTGGCCGGCGATCTCGGCGTCGAGGTGGTGCTGGACCTGCCGGACCGTCCGGTCACCGTCAACGGCGACCGTGACGAACTGGTCGAGGTCTTCGAGAACCTCATCGAGAATGCCTGCAAATATGGGCAGGAGGGCAGGCGGGTCGATGTCGTGCTCTCCGGCGGGGGCGATGTCCCGGTCGAGCTCTCCGTCACCGATTACGGTCCCGGCATCCCCCCCGAACATGTGCCGCGCATCACCGAGCGTTTCTACCGGGTCAACGTGGAGGCGAGCCGCTCCAAGAAGGGCACGGGGCTCGGCCTTGCCATCGTCAAGCATATCCTGACGCGCCACAAGGCGCGCCTCGTGGTGAAGTCGGAGCTCGGCAAGGGCACGGTCTTTACCGTCAAATTCTGACACAAAGCATCCGGCTTTCGTCGCGATGATGAAAATTGCCAAGAATTTTCAGAGGCTTGGCATGTCACAAATGTTTCGTCGAAATGACATAAAAGGAATGGCGATCGGGGTTTAGAGAAAGGCCGCCGGTTAACGGCAGAGAGCGCGAAACGAGCGCTTCCCACACATCCTCTTCGGGAGAACCCAGATGAAATCTCTTAAGCTCACTGTCGCGGCGCTTGTCGCCTCCGCCGCCTTCGCAGGCGTTGCCGTCGCCCGCGACCAGGTCCAGATCGCCGGCTCCTCCACCGTTCTTCCCTATGCCAAGATCGTCGCCGAGACGTTCGGCGAGACCTATCCGGACTTCAAGACCCCGATCGTCGAATCCGGCGGCACGGGCGGCGGCCTGAAGGAATTCTGCAAGGGCGTCGGCCCGGACACCATCGACATCGCAAACGCATCGCGCGCGATCAAGAGCAGCGAAGTCGAGGCCTGCAAGGCCGCCGGCGTGACCGAGATCCAGGAAGTCAAGATCGGCTATGACGGCATCGTCTTCGCCACCGACGCCGGCAATGCCGACCTGAAGCTCGAGCCGAAGGACCTTTACCTCGCGCTCGCCGCCGAAGTCGTCGTCGATGGCAAGCTCGTCGCCAACCCCTACAAGAAGTGGTCGGAAGTCAACAAGGACCTGCCGGACGTCGAGATCGCCGCCTACATCCCGGGTGAAAAGCACGGCACGCGCGAAGTCTTCGACGAGAAGATGCTGGCTGCCGGCTGCGAAGCCTCCGGTGCCGCCGAAGTGATCAAGACTGCCGTCGCCGACAAGGACGCCCAGGCTGCCAAGTGTATTGCCGTGCGCAAGGATGGCCTCGCCGTCGACATCGACGGCGACTACACGGAAACGCTGGCCCGCATCGCCGCCAACAAGTCCGGCATCGGCGTCTTCGGCCTTTCCTTCTACGAAAACAACGCCGACAAGCTGAAGGTCGCCACCGTCAGCGGCATCGTCCCCTCGGCCGAGACGATCGCTTCGGGCGAATACCCGGTTTCCCGCCCGCTGTTCTTCTACGTCAAGAAGGCACATCTCGGCGTCATCCCGGGCCTGAAGGAATATGTCGAGTTCTTCACGAGCGACGACATGATCGGCCCCGACTCTCCGCTTGCCGAATACGGCCTCGTTCCGGCGCCCGACGCCGAGCGTGACGAAGTCCGCAAGGCCTTCGCCGACGGCAAGATCATGTAATCTGCCTGGCCGGCGCGGCCACCTTCGGGTGCCGCGCCGGCCGCTCTCTTTCCGGCGGGCCCGCCCGCGTCTGTCGAAAGGTCGGGGCGGGTGGTCTCGCCGGGAGAATGTCCTAAATGAGTGTTTCCCTTCTTCTGCTTGTCGTCGCCGTCATCGGCGTCATGGGATATCTGGCGGGTAACTGGCGTGCCGGCGCGCTTGCCGGCGGCAAGGCGTCCAGCCTGCATTCCCGGCCGGGCTACTATGGCTCCTTCGTTGCCGTCTGGTCCGTGCTTCCGGCGGTTCTCGTGCTGCTGGTCTGGATCGTCGCAAGCCCGATCTATGTCGGCTCGGCCGTGCGCGCCGGTTTTCCGGAAGAGGTCAAGGCTGAGCCGCAGGCGACGCAGAACCTCAACTACAACATGATCGGCGCCATTTCCCGCGGCCTTTCGCTGCTTTCGGCGGAAGAGCGCACGGCACTCTTCGCCGACGGCTCCGCCGCCCGCACGGTGCTGGCCGGCAAGGGCGTGCCGCTCGCCGCCGATCCGGCGCCCTACATGCTGACCTCCGCCGACACGCTCAACCGCATGACCGCGACCAGCGACATCCTCCGCTCGGCCCTCGTGGCCCTTGTCGCGCTCGCCGGGGCGTTCTTCTCCTACCGGATGATCGCGCCGCGGTTCCGGGCACGCAACCGGGTGGAGGGCGTGATGCTCGGCGGCCTCATCGCCGCCTCCTCCATCGCCATCCTGACGACGATCGGCATCGTCGCCTCGATGCTCACGGAAGCCATCCATTTCTTCAACAGGGTTCCGGCCTGGGAATTCTTCTTCGGCACCGTCTGGGACCCGCGCTTCGCCGCGGCGGGCGCTGCCGGCTCCTCCGGCCAGTTTGGCCTGCTGCCGCTGCTTGCCGGTACGCTCTATATCGGCTTCGTCGCCATGCTGGTCGCCGTGCCCGTCGGTCTCTTCGCCGCCGTCTACATGTCGGAATACGCCTCGCGCACGGTCCGCTCGGTGGCAAAGCCGCTCCTGGAGGTCCTCGCCGGCATTCCGACCATCGTCTACGGCTTCTTCGCCCTCATCACGGTCGGTCCGTTCCTGCGCGACATCTCCGCCCAGCTCAACGGCCTCGTCACGGGCAACTACACGAACTTCATCCAGGCGCAGAGCGTGCTGACGGCCGGCTTCGTCATGGGCATCATGCTGATCCCCTACGTCTCCTCGCTCTCGGACGATATCATCACCGCCGTGCCGCGGGCGCTGCGTGACGGTTCGCTCGGCCTCGGCGCCACGCGCTCGGAGACGATCAAGCGCGTCATCCTGCCGGCGGCGCTTCCGGGCATCGTCGGTGCCCTCCTGATGACGGCGTCCCGCGCCATCGGCGAAACCATGATCGTGGTGCTCGCCGCCGGTGTCGCCGCCCGCATGCAGATCAATCCCTTCGAGCCGATGACGACGGTGACGGTGAAGATCGTCAACCAGTTGACGGGCGACCTCGAGTTCACATCGCCCCAGACGCTGGTGGCCTTCGCGCTCGGCATCACGCTCTTCGTCATCACGCTTTGCCTCAACATCTACGCCCTCTACATCGTGCGCAAATACCGGGAGCAGTACGAATGAGCCAGGTTTCCACGAGCCCCTCGACGAGCGCCATCGGCGTGTCCGCCCGGCCCGAGCGCCGCGATATCGGCCTTGGCCGCCGCTACGCCGCCGAACGCCGCTTCCGGTTCTACGGCATGGCGGCCATCGGCTTCGGCCTCCTCTTCCTGTTCCTCCTCCTGTTCTCGGTGGTCTCCAAGGGTTATACGGCCTTCCAGCAGTCGATGATCACGATCCCGGTCGAGTTCTCGGAGCAGATCATCGACAGGAACAACGAGCGCGCCACCAACCCGCAGAAGCTCGTCTCGGCCAACTACCCGGTCGTCGCCCGCAACGCGCTCGCCAAGGTGCTCGGCGTCGACGAGAAGGACCGCGCCGGCCTCAAGGCCGTAGGCGGCCTGATCTCGGACAGCGTGCGCACCCAGCTCCGCGACCTGGTCGTCGCCGATCCCTCGATCGTCGGCACGACGCGGACGGTGACGTTCCTCGCCGCCGGCGACCTCGATTCCGCCTTCAAGGGCCAGATCAATCTCGACGTGCCGGAGGAGAACCGCAAGATATCCGACAGGCAGGTCGGCTGGATGAACCAGCTCTCCGAAAGCGGCGCGCTCTCCAAGCACTTCAACACCGGCCTCTTCGTCAACGGCGCATCCAGCCGTCCGGAAGCTGCCGGCGTCGGCGTCGCGCTCGTCGGCTCGCTCTACATGATGCTGATCGTGCTCGCGCTCTCGCTGCCGATCGGCGTCGCCGCCTCGATCTATCTGGAGGAGTTCGCGCCGAAGAACCGTTTCACCGACCTCATCGAGGTGAACATCAACAACCTCGCGGCCGTGCCCTCCATCGTCTACGGTCTCCTGGGCCTTGCCGTCTTCGTCAACTTCGCCGGCTTCCCGCGCTCGGCGGCCCTTGTCGGCGGCCTGGTGCTGACGCTGATGACGCTGCCGACGATCATCATCGCGACGCGCGCGGCGCTGAAGGCGGTGCCGCCGTCCATCCGCTCGGCGGCCCTCGGCCTCGGCGCCTCGAAGATGCAGACCGTGTTCCACCACGTCCTGCCGCTCGCCATGCCGGGCATCCTGACGGGCACGATCATCGGTCTCGCCCATGCGCTCGGCGAGACCGCGCCGCTCCTCCTCATCGGCATGGTGGCCTTCGTCGCCGACGTCCCCGCAACGCCGCTCGATCCATCGACGGCCCTACCGGTGCAGATCTACATGTGGGCGAACGAGGCCGAGCGTGCCTTCGTGGAGCGCACGTCGGGAGCCATCATCGTGCTCCTCATCTTCCTCATCCTCATGAATGTTGGTGCAATCCTGTTGCGCCGCCGTTTCGAGCGGCGCTGGTAAAAGGACCTTCAGATGAACATCATGTCAGAAGCCGCAGTCGAAAAGGCGCTGGACAAGAAAATGAACGACATTTCCTACAAGATGATCGGCAAGGACGTTTCTGTCTATTACGGCGAGAAGCGCGCGCTCTACGACGTCAATCTCAACGTCCGCGAGAACACGGTGACGGCCCTCATCGGCCCTTCGGGCTGCGGCAAGTCGACGTTCCTGCGCACGCTGAACCGCATGAACGACACGATCGACGGCTGCCGCGTCACCGGCCGCATCACCCTCGACGCGGACGACATCTACGACCCGGCGATCGACGTCGTGGAACTGCGCGCCCGCGTCGGCATGGTCTTCCAGAAGCCGAATCCCTTCCCGAAATCGATCTACGAGAACGTTTCCTACGGCCCGCGCATCCATGGTCTTGCCAGGAACAAGGCCGACATGGACGCCATCGTCGAAGAGAGCCTGCAGAAGGCGGGCCTGTGGAACGAAGTGAAGGATCGCCTCAACGAAAGCGGCACCGGCCTTTCCGGCGGCCAGCAGCAGCGCCTGTGCATCGCCAGAGCCGTCGCCGTCAGCCCCGAGGTCATCCTGATGGACGAGCCCTGCTCGGCGCTCGACCCGATCGCCACCGCCAAGGTGGAGGAACTGATCCACGAGCTGCGCGCCAATTTCACCATCGTCATCGTGACGCACTCGATGCAGCAGGCGGCCCGCGTCTCGCAGCGCACCGCCATGTTCCACCTCGGCAACCTCGTCGAGGAGAACGACACGGACAAGATGTTCACCAACCCGGATGACCAGCGCACGCAGGACTACATCATGGGCCGCTTCGGTTGACGCCCAGATACCCGGAACCGCGCGCAATAAGGACAGAACCATGTCATCGACCCATATCGTCTCCATCTACGACGAAGAACTGAAGTACCTTTCCCGCCGCATCTCCGAGATGGGCGGCACGGCCGAGCAGATGGTGTCGGACTCCGTCCGCGCCCTCGTCACCACCGATGCGGCACTGGCCCAGAAGGTCATCTCCGAGGACGTCATCCTCGACAGCGCCGAGCGGCAGATCAACGACAAGGCGATCGTCACCATCGCCAAGCGCCAGCCGATGGCGGCGGACCTGCGCGAGATCATGGGCGCCATCCGCATCGCCGCCGAGCTGGAACGCGTGGGCGATCTCGGCAAGAACAACGCCAAGCGCGTCATCGCCGTGCAGAGCTCGGGCATGCCCCGCACGCTCGCCCGCGGCCTCGAGCACCTCGCCGAACTCGCCCTGATGCAGCTCAAGGAAGTGCTCGACGTCTACGCCACCCGCTCGGTCGACAAGGCGAAGGCCATCCGGGAGCGCGACGACGAGATCGACGCGGTCTACACCTCGCTCTTCCGCGAGCTCCTGACCTACATGATGGAAGACCCGCGCAACATCACGCCCTGCACGCATCTCCTGTTCTGCGCCAAGAACATCGAGCGCATCGGCGACCATGCGACCAACATCGCCGAGACCATCTACTATATGGCGACCGGCTCGCAGCCCGAGGGTGAGCGCCCGAAGGACGACACTTCCACCTCCGTCGTCGCCGCCGACGTCACCGACACCGCCGAGTAAGCCGAGCGAGGGTTCGACGACATGGTGCCAAGAATTGCCGTTGTGGAAGACGAAGAGGCCCTCAGCGTCCTCCTGCGCTACAATCTCGAGGCGGAAGGCTTCGAGGTCGATACGATCCTCTCCGGCGACGAGGCGGAGATGCGGCTGCAGGAGCGCATGCCGGACCTGCTCATCCTCGACTGGATGCTGCCGGGCGTTTCCGGCATCGAGCTCTGCCGGCGCCTGCGTCAGCGGCCGGAGACCGAGCGCCTGCCGATCATCATGCTGACGGCGCGCGGCGAGGAGAGCGAGCGCGTGCGCGGCCTTGCCACCGGTGCGGACGACTATGTGGTCAAGCCCTTCTCGACGCCCGAGTTGGTCGCCCGCGTGCGCGCCATGCTGCGCCGCGCGAAACCCGAGGTCGTCTCGACGGTCCTTCGCTGCGGCGACATCGAGCTCGACCGCGAGACGCACCGTGTCCACCGCCGCACCCGCGAGGTGCGCCTCGGCCCGACGGAATTCCGGCTCCTGGAATTCCTGATGACCTCGCCCGGCCGCGTCTTCTCGCGCTCGCAGCTCCTCGACGGTGTCTGGGGTCACGACATCTATGTCGACGAGCGCACCGTCGACGTCCATGTCGGACGCCTGCGCAAGGCCCTCAACTTCGCCAACATGCAGGACGTCATCCGCACCGTCCGCGGCGCCGGCTATTCGCTGGAAACCTGAGCGCACCATTCTTCCCGGGGATGCAAACGGGGCTTGTTTGCGTTTGCAATT
>CBIMFD010000001.1:0-79030 GCA_966243085.1 uncultured Shinella sp. | reverse complement strand
CCGGCCGGATTGTCCACCCAGCCCTGGACGTTCTCGCTGATGCCGTCGATGAAATCGTTGAACATCGGCGCGATCAGGCCGCCTTCGTCGCGCATCATCTCGGACATGTCCCGGTACATTGCGCGCCGCTTCGCCTCGTCCAACTCTGCGCGCGCCGTGATCACCAGCTTGTCGAAGGCCTCGTTCTTGAAGCGGGTGTCATTCCAGTCCGCCGATGAGATATAGCCGGTGGAATACATCTGGTCCTGTGTCGGTCGTCCGCCCCAATACGAGGTCGAGAAGGGCTGGACGTTCCAGACGTTCGACCAGTAGCCGTCGCCCGGCTCGCGCTTGACCTCGATCTCGATGCCGGCCTTCTTCGCGCTTTCCTGGTAGAGGACCGCGGCATCGACCGCACCGGGGAAGGCCACTTCCGACGTGCGCAGCAGGACGCTGCCGCTGTGCCCCGATTTCTTGAAGTGGAAGGCGGCTTTCTCGGGATCGTAGAGCCGCTGCTCGATTTCCTCGTAGAGAGGATAGGCCTTGTTGATCGGCGTGTCGTTGCCGACCGAGCCGTAGCCGAGGAGAATCCGCTCGATCATCGTCTCGCGGTCCATCGCGTATTTGAGCGCGAGGCGCAGGTCCTTGTTGTCGAAGGGCGGCGTGTTGCAGAACATGTTGAAGGGATAGAAGCCGCGGCCGGACACGTTGCGGATCGTCACCCTCGGCATGTTCTTGAGCAGCGCGACGGTCTTCGGCTCGATCCGGTTGATCATGTGCACCTGGCCGCTCTGCATGGCGGCGATGCGTGCCGTCGCGTCATTGATGACGACCACCTCAACCTGTTCGGCAAAGCCGGTCGTGTCGCTCGCCCAGTAGCCGTCGAAACGCGCGGCATTGTAGCGTACGCCCGCCTCGTTGCCGACGAGCTTGTAGGGCCCCGTGCCGATCGCCGCTTCCGGATTGTCCTTCCCGCCGTTCGGCTGGATCACCAGATGATAATCGATCATCAGGAAGGGCATGTCGGCATTGCCTTCCTTCAGCGTGAAGACGACGGTGTCCCCGTCCGCTTTGACGGCCTCGATCCCCTTGAGGACGCCGAGCGCGCCCGATTTTGCGCTCTCGTCCGAATGCCGTTCTATCGTCGCGACCACGTCGGCGGGCGTCAGCGTCTTGCCGTCGTGGAACTGCACGCCCTTGCGAATTTTGAAGGTCCAGGTCTTTGCATCGGGCGAGGCGCTCCATTCCTCGGCGAGGACGGGGATCGGCGAGCCGTCCGGCGCCAGCCAGACGAGGGTCTCGCCCCACAGGTGGGTGACCATGGCCGTCACCTGGTTGGTGGCGAGGCCGGGATCGAGGCTGTCGGTCGAGGCGCCGCCCTGCATGCCGATCTTGATCGTTCCACCACGCACGGGCCCTTCGGCACGGGCCGCCGTCGACAAAAGGGAGCCTGCCGCCGCGAGGCCGAAGCCGAGGGCGGCGCTGCGCCCGAGAAAGTCGCGACGCGACATCCGGCCTTTTGCGACGATACCGGAAAGATAGGTGAGTTCGTCCATCGATAGTTCCCCGCTATGCTCGAAATGGCACCGGCCCGAAGGCTCGCCCGGCGGCGCCGTTATCTGATCCGGGGTGGATATTAAGCGGCAAGAATGCTGTATACATGTCCAGAAATCGCGAAAATGACCAGTCCACTTGTCGCAACCGCGACACACCGCAGGGAGGCGCGCCATCGCCCGCACGATCGACGGATCCAGCATGGACGGACTGATACTCGATGCCGAGAGCGCCCGTCCATTATATCTGCAGCTTTACGACGGCCTGCGGGAGATGATCCTGTCGGGCGCGATCCCCGGCGGCACGCGCATTCCCTCCTCGCGCGTCCTGTCGGAGAGCCTCGGCGTTTCCCGCTTCACGGTGGTGACGGCGCTCGACCAGCTCGCCGCCGAAGGCTATCTCAGTTCCGCGCGCGGCAGCGGCACCTATGTGGAGACCGTTCCCCGGCGACAGCCCGCCAAGCTCGCCTTCTCAGAAAGCGGGGCCGCGATTCCGGACCGGTCTGGAAAGCTGCTTTCCCGGCGCGGGCAGGCGCTGACATGGCGCACGTCCCTCACGCTCAACGACGGGTCGCAGCATCTGCACATGGCGACACCAGATCATCGGTTGTTTCCGGTGCACATCTGGTCGCGGCTGACGAAGGAGGTCTATGCGGAAGGCGATTTCCGCATCGTCAACTATCGCGAGATCCTGCGTCCGTCGCTGCTCGAAGAGCAGATCGCCCGGCACATCGCCGTCAGCCGCGGGATCCGCTGCGAGCCGGAGGAAGTGGTCACCACGCTGGGCGCGCATCATGCCGTTACGCTCCTTGCCGAACTCCTGCTCGATCCCGGCGACACGGTCGCCTTCGAGGAGCCGGGAATGGCGGCGATCCGCTCGATCTTCCAATCTTCCGGCTGCAGGATCGAGCCGATGCATGTCGATGCATCGGGACCCGATCCCTCAACGGTCGTCAGCCGCGACGTGAAGCTCGCCTTCGTCACGGCGGCAAAGCAGCAGCCGATGACGATCGCTATGCCGATGAAGCGCAAGCTGGAAATGCTGCACTGGGCGGCCGACCGGGACACCTTGATCATCGAGGACGATCTGGGTAGCGAGTTCCGCTATCGCGGCGGCCCGATTCCGCCGCTGAAGGCGCTCGATCAGGCCGGTCAGGTCATCTATGTCGGCGCGTTCAGCATGAGCCTGCTGCAGGCTTTGCGTGTCGGCTACATGATCATGCCGCGACCTCTCGCCGAGAAATGCCGCCGACTGATTCAGGTTCGCTATCGTGCGCTGCCGCAGTTCACCGAACAGATCGTCGGACGCTTCATCGAGGACGGGCACTATGTACGCCACCTCCATCGCATGCGCCGGATCTACGCCAAGCGCCAGAACCGGCTGCTTCAGATCCTGCGTTCCGACTTTGCCGACATCTTCGAGCCGCCGGAGTTCGCGTCGGGGTTCTACAACCTCTGCTATTACAAGGATCAGTCCATCGACGAGGATGCGGTCCTGATCCGGTGCCGGGAACACCAACTGGGCGTCGAACAACTGTCCTACTACTATGCGAACCGAACATCGCCCCGCAAGGCGCTTCTCGTCGGCTTTGCCGCATCGAACGAGGACGAAATCGAGCGTTCAACGAAACTGTTGAAACGGTGCCTGGAAGTGAGAAGGTAGGTGAGGCGGGCGACCGGAGGCGGGAATTGGACCTCTTCCACATGGTGCGGTAACGTCATGTCATGACCGATGAGAACCTCTACTTCCCGCTCAGCACACTGAAGGCTGTCTGCGAGGACGTCTGGATCGTCGACGGGCCTGCGATCAACTTCGGGCCGCCGATCGTCAGCATGGAGTTTCCTACTCGGATGACGATCATCCGCGTGCGCAGGCAGGATCTCCTGATCCATTCACCTACGCAATTGACCGCCGATCTGAAGGCGGAGGTCGAGGCAATCGGAGTGCCAAGATGGATCGTCGGCCCTAACAAAATCCATTACTGGTGGATCGGCGAGTGGCATGAAGCCTTTCCCGGTGCGACTGTCTATCTGGCCCCCGGGATCACGGATCGCGCGGGCGAAAGGATTGACTTTCCTCATCTGCCGCTCGATGCCCGGCTCGGGTACCCGTGGGACAGCGAGGTTGCGACCTTGCCGATAGCCGGGAGTTTCATGACTGAAGTCGAGTTCTTCCACCGGCCCAGTCGCACGCTGGTCCTGACGGACCTCATCGAGAACTTCGAGCCGCGCAAGTTGACGTTGTGCGAGAGGCTGTTCACCAGGCTCGGCGGGGTGTCGGATCCGGATGGACAGATGCCGCGCGACATGCGGCTGACATTTCGGCAACACCGGCAAGCACTGAAGCAGGCGGTCGAAGAGATGATCGCCTGGGAGCCCGAGCGCGTCATCCTCTCTCACGGCCGCTGGTACCGATCGAACGGCGCTCGGGAACTGCGGAGAGCCTTCAGGTGGCTGTTGCGGTAAACCGACCGGAGGCGCCAGCCGACGAAAGCCGTCACGGCATCGAAACGCTCCTGCCGGATCACAGGTTGTTCCAAATATTTGTATGTTCACTCCGGCCTTTCTTGCCTCGTTGTCAACGGCCGGCCCTCCTGCCACAATGGTTTATCGCCAGACGCAGGGAGGATCATGGCGGGACGCTTCTTCCATAGCCGCGGCTCCGCGCTCGCGCTTGCCATCCTCGTTACGCTGTTCGCGACGGCGGCGACGTGGCTCGGTGCGCTCGAAGCCGGCAGGAGCCGTGCCATCGCCATGCTCGATGGCGAACTGCAGGTATTGGCGCGCTCGGTCGACAGCGAGATCGAGCGTTTCCGCTATTTGCCCTCCGTCGTCGCCCGCGACGGCCGCATCCGCGCCGCGCTCGCCTCGCCTTCGCCGGCCGCGATCGCGCAGGCCAACGCTTATCTTGCCGATATCCGCGCCGATTCCGGGGCCGGCGAACTCTACGTCATGACCGCGGGCGGCTTGACGGTGGCGGCGAGCAACCATGCCGAACCGTCGAGCTTCGTCGGCCAGAACTATCGCTTCCGGCCTTATTTCCAGGACGCCCTCACCACGGGCGCCGGGCGTTACTATGCCGTCGGCGTCACCACGGGAGAGCCCGGCTATTTTCTCGCCTCGGTCATCCGCGAGGGCGAACGCAGGCTTGGCGTCGCCGTGGTCAAGGTCGACATGCGCGGGCTCGAACGCGCCTGGACCGAAAGCCGCAGCTTCGCGGCGATCGCCGATGGGGACGGCGTCATCTTCCTCACCGGCCACGCGCCATGGAAATACCGGCCGCTTCATCCGCTCGGCAAGGCCGAGCTGGCAAGGATTGCGGTCACGCGCAAGTATGACGGCGTCGAACTTGCCGCCGCCGCGCCGGTCTTCCCGCGCATGCCGCAACGGCCGGACGTGATCGATCTTGTCGAGGTGGGCGGGCCGCATCTCGTCCGGTCCGTGGTATTGGAATCGGACCGGTGGCGGCTGTGGGCGGCCTCCAGTCTCGCGCCGATCCGCGCCGATGCCGCACTCTACGCGCTGCTCGTCGCGCTTACCGGTGCGCTCTTTACCGGCGCCGGCATCTATCTGCACCAGCGCCGGCAACTCGTCCGCGCCAAGCTCGACGCGCACGACCAACTGGAACGCCGCGTCGTGGAACGTACCGCCGAACTGCACCGCGAGATCGACGACCGCCGCCGGACGGAGGATGAGTTGCGCGCGACCCAGGCCTCTCTCATCCAGGCCGCCAAGCTGGCGGCGCTCGGCCGCATGTCGACGGCGATCGTGCACGAAGTGAGCCAGCCTCTGGCGGCGATGGAGAACACGCTTGCCTCGACCGGGTTGCTGGCCGAACGCGGCGACAGCCAGGCCGTCGGCGAAAAGGTGCGTGTCGCGCGCGACCTGGTGCGGCGCATCCAGCGCACCGTGAAGTCGCTGAAATCCTTCGCACGCAACGAGCCGGCCCGCCAGGAGCTCATCGACGCCGACCGGGCAGTCGCGGCCGCGCTCGAACTTGCCGCGCCGCGCGCGGCGGCCGAAGGAGTGACGATCGAGATGCATGCCCTTGACCGGCGCGCCATGGTCAGCGCCCATGCCGTCCGCCTCGAGCAGGTCGTGCTCAACCTCGTGCTCAACGCGCTCGACGCCGTGCGCGGCCGCGACAATCCGCTGGTCAGCGTGCGCACCGAACGTAGCGACGGCGCGGTCCGCATCCATGTCTGCGACAACGGGCCGGGCGTTCCCGAGGATGTCCGCGAGCGTATTGCCGAACCATTCTTCACCACCAAGATCACCGGCGAGGGGCTGGGCCTCGGCCTATCCATCTCGCGCGCGCTCATCCACGAGTTCGGAGGTTCCCTCGTCTTCGAGACCGCAGAAGGCGAGGGTGCGACCTTTACCGTCTGTCTGCCCGAAGCCGTCTCCCTTCGCGAGGCGGCCGAATGAACCGCGGTGCGATCCTGGTCGTCGACGATGAAGCCGAGCTGCGCAGCTCCGCTTCCGAATGGCTGTCGCTCAGCGGTTTTTCGGTCGTCACGGCCAAGGACGGCGCCGAGGCACTCGCCTGGCTCGATCGCCAGCCGTTCGAGGCCCTGGTCTCCGACATGCGCATGCCCGGCATGGACGGGCTCGGCCTGTTGGACGTCGTGCGGCTGAAGCGCCCCCTTCTGCCCGTCGTCTTGCTCACCGGCCATGGCGATGTCGCGCTCGCCGTCGAGGCGATGCGTGCCGGCGCGCATGATTTCCTCGAAAAGCCCTATGATGCCGATCATCTCGTCGCGGTGCTCGATCGCGCCGTCGCGCTCGGCCGGCTCACGAAGGAGGTCGACCGGCTGCGCATCGCCGCCGGCGGGGATCTTGAAAGCCGCTTTGTCGGCTCGTCGCCTGAAGTCGTCGCGCTCCGCAGCCGCCTCGCTCCGCTCTGCGGCATCGACGTCGATGTGCTCATCAACGGCGAGACGGGAACGGG
Source organism: uncultured Shinella sp. (assembly GCA_966243085.1). GTDB lineage: Bacteria > Pseudomonadota > Alphaproteobacteria > Rhizobiales > Rhizobiaceae > Shinella. Next base: position 72,547 of record CBIMFD010000001.1, on the reverse strand, counting down.
CAAAGAGGTCGTGGCCCGGGCCCTCCACGATCTCGGCAGGCGTCGCGACCGTCCTTTCGTGGCGCTCAACTGCGCCGCCATTCCCGAAAGCGTCTTCGAGAGCGAGGTTTTCGGCCATGACAGGGGCGCGTTCACCGGCGCGGCGCAAAAGCGCGAGGGCAAGATCGAACACGCCGATGGCGGCACGGTGTTCCTGGACGAGATCGAAACCATGCCGCCGGCCCTGCAGGCCAAGCTGTTGCGCGTCATTCAGGAGCGGGTGGTCGAGCCCCTCGGCTCCAACCGCCAGATACCGGTCGATGTGCGTTTCATCGCCGCGACCAAGACCGATCTGCGGCGCGAGGGCGAGGCCGGCCGCTTCCGCTCCGATCTCTATTTCCGGTTGGCCACCGTTGAGATCGCCATTCCGCCGCTGCGGCGCCGGCGCGACGATGTGGGGCTTCTTTTCCGGCATTTCTGCGAGGATGCCGCCCGCCGTCACAAATTCGTGGTGCCGGCTATATCGGCCTCGCTGGTCGGGCGGCTCGAGGCCCACGGCTGGCCGGGCAACGTGCGTGAATTGAAGGCATGCGCCGAACGTTTCGTTCTCGGCTTGCCGCTTGCCTTCGGAGCTCTTGAAGAGGCCGTGCCGCAGGACACCGCCCCCTTGCCCGAACGTGTCGCCGCATTCGAGGCGCGGCTGATCCGCGAGGCGCTCGACGATAATGGCGGCAGCGCGCAGGCGGCCTCGGTCGCGCTCGGCATACCGCTGCGCACATTGAACGAGAAGATCGTCCGCCACGGCCTGCGCGAGATGGTCGGCTGATCGGCAAGAATCCGCCAAGGGCGGGAGGAATCGGGCGGAGTCTTGCCCGCCAAGCGCTGCCACGCTGGAAGCACACGATCATAAACCGTTGAAAAGACTCGCCTCACCATGAAAAATCGCTTCTGGCACGCATCGTGCTAATCCGAAAGCGGCGGGCCTCGATCCTTCGGGCCGGCCGGCAATCAGGGAGGAATTGCAATGCATTTCAATGCCACGAAACTGTTTTCCGCCGCCGGGCTCCTGCTGCCCGCGCTGCTTTTGGGGACGTCCGCAAGCGCCCAGACCGTCAACCTGTCCATCGCCACCGGCGGCACGGGCGGCGTCTACTATCCGCTCGGCGGCGGCATCGCGACGGAGATTCGGGAGAATGTCGCCGGCTACGACGCCACCGTCCAGGAGACCAACGCCTCGGTGGACAACATGCTTCTGCTCAAGACCGGCGCGGCGGCGCTCGCCATTGCTGTGGGCGACACGGTGGCGGCGGCGGTCGCGGGCGAGGCGCCCTTCGATGAGGCCCTGGACGTCTGTGCGATCGGCACCATGTACAGCAACTTCATGCAGCCGATCACCACGCAAAGCACGGGGATCAAGAGCGTTGCGGACCTGAAGGGCAAGAGCGTCTCGGTCGGCGCGCCCGGTTCGGCGACCGAAGTGGGTGCGATCCGCATCCTCGAGGCGGCGGGCCTCGATCCTTCGGCCGACATCGACCGGCGGCAGCTCGGCGCGGCCGAGACGGTGGCGGCGTTGCGCGACGGCACGATCGATGCCGGATTCTGGTCCGGCGGCCTGCCGACCGGCGCCCTGGTCGATCTTGCGAGCACCGGAGAAATGAAGATCATCCCGATCGGCGAATACGCCGACGCGCTCGCCGGCAAGTATGGCGGCTACTATGTCGCACAGGACGTGCCCGCCAATACCTATCAGGGTCAGACGGAGGCCGTATCGGTGATCGCCTCGCCGAACGTGCTGGTGGCACGGACCGACATGGATGTGACGCTGCAGCAGAACATCACCGCCGCCATCTTCGACAACAAGGAGGATCTCGTGAAGGTGCATCCGGCGGCCAAGGAACTCGATGCCTCCACAGCCGGCAAGATCTCCTTCATCAAGACCTGCCCGGGCGCACAGGCCTATTACGACAAGGTCAAGGGCTAGATGCTTCTGTCGAAGCCGGCGGTCGCGACCGCCATATTTGCCTGCCTGACGGCATCGGGCGTCGCGGCGAGCGCGCTCGATGCCGGGCAAGCCGGAGCCACGCAGGTCATCGCCATTCGTGGCGATGACGGCGAGGTGTTGGCGCGGGTGCCCCTTGCCGGCCGGCGCTTTGCCGTCAGCTATCGCAATTCGCTCTACGGCACGTTGGCCGAGGAACGATACGCGGTTCTGCCCGACGGCCGCTACTGCCTCGTCGAGATCGCGGCCGACCAGTTGGCCGTGCTGGAGGAATATTATGCCGTTTCGGCCGCGCCTCAGCGCGCGGCCGGAACGGACCGCCGCAAATGGGTCGTGCGACCGGACCCCGGCAGGCTCGCGGTGCTCGAGACATTGTCGATTGCTGCGACCGATCTTGGCAAGCGTACCGTGCATGTTCTGGGAGAGCCGCCGCTCGAACTGTGGCGGCTGGTCGAGAACGCGCATCCCTTCGTTGTTCTGGATATTGAGGAGAAGCCATGACCGACCGATCAAGCCTTGGCGCTGTTGAGCAGGATCCGGCGTTCGACGAAGAGGCGCTGCTCGCCGAATACGAGTCGGAAAAACCGGCCCGCCGGCTGAGCGGCTTCCCGCTTCTCGCGGTCCAGGCGATCGGCGTCGGCCTGTCGCTCTTCGCGCTCTATTGGGTGTTCAATCCGATGGCGACGCAGTTCTACCTTCCCGCCTTCCTGATGATCACCCTGCCGATGACCTTCCTGGTCTATCGCGGCTGGAGCCGGCCCGAAGCCTCGAACGGGGCCGAACGTCCCGACAATCCGCATGCCGTCGACTGGCTGCTGGCGGCGATCACGATCGTCCCGTTCGCCTATATCATCTGGGACTGGGATTCGTTCTTCCGGCGGGCGATCATCCCGACGCCCGTCGACCTGGTCATGGGGACCATCGCCATCGTCGCCACTTTGGAGACAGCCCGCCGGACCGTAGGGCTGCTGGTGCCGCTGGTGGTCGTCGCCTTCTTCGGCTACGCGTTCTGGGGCGACGTCTTCCCGGCGCCTTTCGGCACGGCGACCTTTGAATGGGCGCGGCTGGTCGGCCACAACGTGATGGGCACACAAGGCCTGTTCGGCGTGCCCACGGACGTGGCGGCGAGCTACATCATCCTCTTCACGATTTATGGCGCGGTTCTGAACGGGTCCGGCGCCACGCGCTTCTTCATCGACCTGTCCTTTTCCGCCTTCGGGCAGTCGCAGGCAGGACCAGGCAGGACCGTGACGCTGGCCGGCTTCCTGCTCGGCACCGTTTCCGGCTCCGGCGTCGCCACCACCGTGACGCTGGGCGGCATATCCTGGCCGCTCCTGCGCAAGGCGGGATATCCTCAGGAACACGGTGGTGCCGTCCTCGCCGCGGCCGGCATCGGCGCCATTATGTCGCCGCCGACATTGGGCGCCGCCGCCTTCATCATCGCCGCGCTGCTCGGCGTTTCCTATCTGCAAGTTCTGATCTGGGCGACCATTCCGACGCTCCTTTATTACCTCGGCATCATCCTGGCGATCGAGATGGACGCGCGGCGCTTCAGGACCCGGCCGGTGGAATTCGAGGTCCAGCCCGTCGGCCGGCTGCTCATGCATTTCGGGTATCACTTCAGCTCGCTGGTCGCGATCGTGGTGTTCATGGCGATGGGGATGACCCCGTTCCGCGCCGTGCTCTATGCGACCGGGCTCGCCTTCGTCCTCAGCTTCCTGCATCGCGAGTCCTGGATGACGCCCCGGCGCATATGGGCCGCGCTCGCGGAAGGGGCGACCGGCGCGCTGTCGGTCGTGCCGGTCATGGCGGCTGCGGGACTGATCGTCGGCGTGATGACGCTGACAGGGCTCGGGCTCAAGCTGGCGAACATCATCGTCATGCTCGCCGGCGGCAACCTGACGCTTACCGCCCTGTTCTCTGCGATATCGGTCGTTCTGCTCGGCCTTGCCGTTCCGGTGACTGCAAGCTTCATCATCTCCTGGGTGATCATCGGCCCGGCCCTGCAAAATGTCGGCGTGCCGGCCTACGCGGCGGCCATGTTCATCTTCTACTATTCCGTGCTGAGCGAGGTTTCTCCGCCGACTGCGCTCTCGCCGTTCGCGGCTTCCGCCATTACGGGTGGCAAGCCGGTCAAGACCATGTGGCTGACGTGGCGATACACGTTATCGGCCTTCCTGGTTCCGTTCATCTTCGTGTTGTCCGAGCCTGGAATAGGCCTCCTGCTCCAGGGCGGATGGCAGACGGTCCTGCTTGCATTCTTCATTTCCGTCGTTGCGGTCTCCGCGCTCGCAGTAGCGACCGGCGGCTGGCTGCTGGGCCCCGCCGGATGGACCGAGCGCGCCCTGCTCGGTGTCGGCTCCATCGCGCTGCTGGTGATGGAGCCGATCTTCATGGCGGTCGGCGCCGCGACGATCGTGAGCGGGTTGATCGTTCACGTCGTCAGAAGGCGGCAGGAAAGGCCGGAACCGCCTGCGACCACGATCCCGCCTGCGTGAGATTGGCGCTGAATCGCTCGCAGGCGCTCAGAGAGAGTCCGTTGCCGGATCAGGAGGGATCGTCAGGAAGTCGCTGGCGTCGTGCCGCTCGGGAAGTTGGCTCGACGGATCACCCGAGATGCGGTTGACTTTGCGGCCGCGCGTGACGCCAGGCCGCTTGAAAACCTGCTCGGCCCAACGGTTGACGTGCTTGTACTCGTGGGTGGAGAGGAACTGTGCGGCGTCGCCATACTGCCAGCCCTTCACCAGCCCGCCATACCAGGGCCAGATCGCCATGTCGGCAATGGTGTATTCGGAGCCCGCGACGTATTCGTTGTCGGCAAGGCGCCGGTCGAGCACGTCCAGTTGGCGCTTCGTCTCCATCGCGTAGCGGTCGATGGCGTATTTGATCTTCTCTGGCGCATAGGCATAGAAATGGCCAAAGCCGCCGCCGAGGAAGGGTGCGGACCCCATCTGCCAGAAAAGCCAGGACAGCGTTTCGGCGCGAGCGGGTTGTCGGGTCGGCAGGAAGGCACCGAACTTTTCCGCCAGATGCATCAGGATCGCGCCGGATTCGAAGATGCGGATCGGCGCGGGGCCGGAGCGGTCCATCAGTGCGGGGATCTTCGAGTTCGGGTTGACCTCCACGAAGCCGGAACCGAACTGGTCGCCGTCGCCGATCTTGATCAGCCAGGCATCATACTCAGCGCCCTTATGACCCGCCTCCAGCAGTTCCTCGAACATGATGGTGACCTTCTGGCCGTTCGGCGTGCCCAGGGAATAGAGCTGGAACGGGTGCTTGCCGACAGGCAGTTCCTTGTCATGGGTCGGGCCGGCGTTCGGGCGGTTGATATTGGCGAACTGGCCGCCGTTGCCCTTCTCCCAGGTCCAGACTTTCGGCGGTGTGTAACTGGATTGTTCGGTCATGATCGCTCCTGCTGTGAGTTGATGCGGTTTAGACAGGATAGTTCGACGGGAAGAGCGCTCGCTTTGTCTCCTCGTCGTTCACCCTCTTGAACTCGTGCTCCTTGCCGACCTGCCGGGCGCGGGCGACCGCGGGCCTGCCGTCGACGATCTCGAACAGGCGCTTCAGATTCGGGAAAGGTGCAAGCGGGTCCTCGGCCCCCTTGCGCACCCTGGAAGCCCGGTCCAGCCACCCCCAGGCCGACATATCGGCGATGGTATAGGTGTCGCCGACAATGTAGCTGCGCCCTTCGAGATGGTCGTTCAGCACCTCGTAGTGCCGCTCCGCCTCCCGGCGATAGCGGTTCACCGCATAGTCCAGTCCTTCCGGCGCGGCGAATTGGAAATGAACGGACTGACCCGAGAACGGACCGAGGCCCGAAGCGATAAACAGCAGCCAGGACAGCAATTCCGGCCGCTCGTCCGTCTTGCCGAGAAACTTCCCCGTCTTTTCGGCGAGATAGATGAGGATCGCCGTGGAGTCGAAAACGCGCACCTCGCGCCCGCCCGGCCCGTCCGTATCCACGATCGCAGGTACTTTCCCGTTCGGATTGATGGCACGGAAGGCCGGCGCATGCTGCTCGCCCCTGCTGGTATCGACGGGGATCAGCTCGTACGGGACGCCTGCTTCCTCCAAGAACAGGGCGACTTTCGCGGGATTCGGCGTCGGATGGAAGTAGAAGCGGATCACAGACTTTCCTTTCGGCTGGCTACTCAGAGCAAACGGTCATCACGGCGAACGGCACCGATTGCATTTTAGTTCGGTCGTTCTAAAATGCAATGCGACAGCGTGGAATGCAAGGTGCCGCCGGCGCCGATCGACAGGAGGCAAAATGGCCAGGCCACGAAAATTCGATGAAGTGGCCGTACTGGATGCAGCGGTCCGATGCTTTTGGAGCCGCGGCTACGAAGCTACGTCTGTCCGCGACCTGATCGCCGCGACCGGGCTCACCGGCGCAAGCCTCTACAATGCGTTCGGTGACAAGCGCGCCTTATATCAGCGCGCCCTTGATCACTACGTCGATGAGGGGATCGGCGAGCGCATGAGCCGCTGCGAGGCCATGGAGCCGCGACAGGCCATCTGCGCATTTTTTGACGAAGTCCTGCGCCGGTCGGTAGAGGACGAGGAGCGGAAAGGCTGTATGCTGGTAAATGCGGCGCTCGATGTGGCACCGCACGATCCGACGTTCCAGGAGGACGTCGCCTGTGTTTTAGTGCGCATAGAGGATTTCTTCCGGCGGAGCGTTTCCCGTGGCCAGGCGGAGGGGTCTGTGACCACGTCGCACACCGCCGAGGATCTGGCCCGGCACCTGCTCGGCGTTCTTGTCGGAATTCGCGTGCTCGCGCGCGTCCGGCCTGATCGTTCTCTTCTGGAAGGCGTCGTGGGCCCCGCACTGGCACTCCTCATCCCCGATGGTCATCACCAGGAATCGGGCGGGGTTCCTGCGAACCCTTCTCGGCGGCGCGCCGGGCGCGGATCGACGCGGCGATGAAGACGCGAGAGAGGCCGTGGTAGAGAGGTTCGCGGGAAAGGATGCGGGAGGTGAGATAGCCAAGCATGGAAACGGCCATCAGCGGGATGACCGCGTCGTGGTCGCCGGTCATTTCGAGAATGATGACGAAAGCGGTCATCGGGGCCTGCACGACGCCCGCGAAATAGCCGGCCATGCCGAGGACGGCGGCAAGCGCGACGCTGGTGCCGAGAAGCGAGCCGACCGTGCTGCCGAGTCCCGCGCCGACGGAAAGCGAAGGGGCGAAGATGCCGCCCGGTATCCCGGATAGCATGGACAGAAAGCCCGCCACGAATTTTTCCAGGAAGAAGAGGAGGGGAAGAGCCTCGCCCTGCACGGCGCTTCTGGCTTCGCTATAGCCCGTGCCGAAGGTGCGGCCGCCGGAAACGACGCCGATGACGGCAATGGCAAGCCCGCAGGCAAGGGCGAACAGCACCATGCGCTTCATCGGTTCGGGCTGGGCCCAGCGGCGGATGCGCTGGCCGAAATGGAGCGCCAAGCCGCTGAAGGCGGCGCCGAGGGCTCCCCCGCCGATGCCGCAGACGAGGACAAGGCACCAGTCGCGCATGTCAGCCGGCGCGACCGACGTGGAGCCGAAATAATGGTAGCTGCCGGAAATGCCGAGCGCGGCAAGGCCGGAGAGGATGACGGCGGCGAGCACGAAGCCGTTGGCGCGTGCCTCGTAGGTGCGGCTCATTTCCTCGATGGCGAAGACGATGCCGGCGAGCGGCGTGTTGAAGGCGGCGGCGATGCCGGCGGCCGAGCCGGCGAGAATGAGGCCTCTTGCCTGCGCCATGCCGCCGAAGCGCGCGACGGCCAGCATGATGGAGGCTCCGACCTGGACCGTCGGCCCTTCACGCCCGATGGAGGCGCCAGAAAGAAGGCCGAGCACGGTCAGCATGATCTTGCCGAAGGCGATCCGCAGGGACAGCAGCCTGCTGCGATCCTCGTCGTCCTTCAGGTGCCGCGCGGCGATCGCCTGCGGAATGCCGCTGCCCTGGGAGTTCGGGAAAAGCCGGATCGCCAGAAAGGCCGACAGCGCGAAGCCGGCGGGCGTGACAAGGAGCGGCAGCAGGAAGCTCCATTCCGTGGCCGTGGTGAACTGTGCAAATACGTGCTGGGCAAGGTCCGCGAGCTTGGCAAAACCGACGCTGATCACACCGGTCGCGATTGCTCCACACCAGAACACGAGACGCGGGCGCCAGAGCGAGAAGGACCCCCAGAAGACGCGGGAGCGCCGGAGCAGTTTCGATTTGCGGTATAAGTCGGCCATTCTGCGCTTCAGCTTGCTCTGGACCGGGCGGCACGCCCCGCGAGACTGTGACAATGAAGACGCCGTTCTCGCACGAGTCCAGGAGGGGCGACACCCCCTTTCGTGGCGGCAACCTGCATTTTTCCTCGGTCACGCGCGTCGGTGGCGTCGCCGTCCGGTCGCTCAGGATCAGGCGGCGCGCGGCCGGAGTGTCCGGATAAGGCTCTTGGCATCGAGCTGGAACCCGTCGTGGATGACGCGGCCATCGGGCGCGATCATCACGAACCAGGGTGCTCCAACGGAACGGTATGCCTCCATGATCGAGGGCACCGCGCCTGCCGAAGCCAGGTCCGCGTGCCCGAAGGGGAGGCGCAGCCCGTATCGTAGCTGATTATCTCGCGCCCGGTCGAAGGTGTTGACGTCATAAAACGTTCCTTACGGGCTCACGACACCGATGCCGTGAGCCATGGATTTTTCTAGGCGACGGCACTCGTCCGGCGCGGCAACACCCAGCCCGGGCGCGCGAAATGGCAGGTATAGCCGTTCGGAATACGTTCGAGATAATCCTGATGCTCGGGCTCGGCCTCCCAGAAATCCCCGACGGGCTCGACCTCGGTAACCACCTTGCCGGGCCATAGTCCCGACGCATCGACATCCGCGATCGTGTCCAGCGCGACAGCCTTCTGCTCGTCGCCGGTGAAATAGATCGCCGAACGGTAGCTCGTGCCACGGTCGTTGCCCTGCCGGTTGAGCGTCGTCGGATCGTGAATCTGGAAGAAGAATTCCAGCAGTCGGCGGTAGCTGGTTCTGGAAGGGTCGAAAATGATCTCGATCGCCTCGGCATGGGTGCCGTGATTGCGGTAGGTCGCGTTCGCCACGTCGCCCCCTGTATAGCCGACACGGGTGGAGATCACGCCGGGCAGTTTGCGGATGAGGTCCTGCATGCCCCAGAAGCAGCCCCCTGCCAGAACAGCACGTTCGCTCGTCATCAGATATCCTCCACCTGGTTGAGATAGTCTCCGTACCCTTCGGCCGCCATCTTCTCGCGCGGCACAAAACGCAGCGAAGCCGAATTGATGCAATAACGCAGGCCGCCCCGATCGCTTGGACCGTCGGGAAATACGTGTCCGAGATGGCTGTCGCCGTGCTTCGAGCGCACTTCCGTGCGGATCATGCCATGACTATTATCGCGCAGCTCGGCGACATTCGCCGGTTCGATCGGCTTGGTGAAACTCGGCCATCCGCAGCCTGACTCGTATTTGTCCGACGATGCGAACAAGGGCTCCCCCGAGACGATGTCGACATAGATGCCCGGTTCCTTGTTGTAGAGAAGCGCGCCGGTTCCCGGGCGCTCGGTCGCATTTTGCTGCGTCACCCGATACGCCTCGGGCGACAGCTTGGCGATTGCGGCTTCCGTCTTTTTGTAAGCTGTCATGGATTCCTCCGTTGCATTCCTACAGCCAAAGATGGATATCCGATCCTCGCGTGTCCAATACGCTGCAGCTATAGTTTCGATGTGACGCCAACATTCCTTTTGAATTTACGTCCACGGATATCGCTCGACCAGCATGCGAAGCGTCTTCAGGGCGGATGCGGTCCCGGACCCGGAGACCGACTGGAACGCGACCCTGCGCGACAGGTCCAGCGTGTCGACTGGGCGCAACGTGAGGCCGTCCACGATTGCCGAACGTTCGGGCAACATACAAACGCCGGCGCCTTCGGCGACGGCCTGTTGTATCAAATCCTCCCGCTCTGACCGAAGCCTCGGAATCATGATGATTGAGCGCTTGTGCAGGTGGTTTTGCACGCGCGTTCGGAATTCGCACTGAAGGCGGTCTAGATATGGTTGCTTGGACAAGTCGGCGAGCGAGACCGAAGGCTGGGTCGCCAGAGCGTGTGCCTGGGCCATGGCCAGCAGCAGCCGCTCGTTGAACATGTCGACAGTCGCGATTTTGCTGTTTGCGCCTGTCGGATCTGTGCAGAAACAGCCGTCGAGCTGTCCGCTGAGCAGCCGCTCCAGCCCTTCTTCGCGCGTGACAGGCCGGACGATGAGTTCCAGCATCGGCATCTGCCGAAGCGCGTGCGAGACAAACCCGGTGATGAGCGCCGGGGCAATGGTGTTTACGATACCCAGCGTCACGGTTTCAAGGCGGCCGTATACCCTGTTCAGGGATATCGCCCGCACGCGCTGCTCACGATCCGCGATTGCGGCAAATTCGGATCGTATGTCGCGACCAAGCGCCGTCAGGCGACTGTCTTTCCCGTCGCGATAGACCAGCGTTCCGCCAAGCTCGTGTTCAAGCCGCTGGATCGCGCGGGTGAGCGTAGGCTGCGATACTCCGCTGCGCAGAGCCGCTTCTGTGAAGTTGAGCGTATCTGCCAGGTTCAGAAAATATCTGATCTGGTTGAGTTCCATAGACCTGCGCCCTTTATTCGTCCTGTTCATCTCAAGGCGGGCAGGCTTGCTAATCCCGCTATTACCCGCTCGCATCGAAATTATACATGTCGGCTATTGGCATTTTCTGCGCCGCGCTGCGACAACTTAAATCAGCAAACACGCGGCCTGATTGTACAACATGAGACGTCGAACGCCCCGTTCACACAAGCACCTTTGTTCACCGGGAAAACAGTAGAGGAGCATTGCCGATGAAAGCCATCGTTGTAACCGACCAGGCCGCGGGACCGGCGGGGATGAAGCTGGTGGAGCGGCCAGAGCCACGGGCGGCGATAAACGACGTCGTCGTACAGGTTCATGCGGCGGGATTCGTCAACACCGAACTGGAATGGCCTTCGACATGGGCCGATCGGGCCTTCCGGGACCGGACACCGTCGATCCTCGGTCATGAACTGGCCGGCGTGATCACCGCGCTGGGCTATGGCACGACCGGGCTGTCGGTCGGTCAGCGGGTGGTCGGCCTGTCGGATTGGCATCGCGACGGTACCCTTGCCGAATATGTCGCGATGGAAGCGCGCAACCTGGCGCCCCTGCCAGGCGATATCGACTTTGCGGTGGGCGCAAGCCTGCCGATATCCGGCCTGACCGCATGGCAAGGGCTGTTCCAGCACGGCCGTCTTCGGCCAGGGCAATCCGTGCTCGCGCACGGTGCGGCCGGCGCCGTGGGTTCGATGGTGACGCAGCTTGCACGAGAGGCCGGCGCCTATGTCATCGGTACTGGGCGCGCCGCCGACCGCGGGAAAGTCCTCGACTTCGGCGCAAATGAATTCGTCGATCTCGGGAGCGATGCTCTTGAAGATGTTCGGGGCGTCGACCTGGTGTTCGACGTCGTCGGGGGCGAGATCCAGAAGCGGTCGGCAGCGCTGGTCCGGGCCGGCGGTATGCTTGTCACCGTCGTCGGACCGACGGACGTTCGACCTGCAGATGGCCGGACGGTTGACTTCGTCGTCGAGGCAGACCGCGCGCAACTCTCCGAGATACTCCAGCGGGTTCGGGACGGAAGATTGCGGACGAACATCGGCAACGTTTCGAGCCTGGACGATGCGGTGGCCATCTTCAACTCGACCGGACGCAGAGCGGGGAAGTCGGTCATCCGTATTCGCCCGTAGGGATCGGCGAGGACGCTTGCGATCCCATCCGCGAGGCGTTCCCTGTGGCTTGTTTTCTGGCGGATAGGCTCGACGTCCGTAAGCCGGGGAGGGGCACTGGCATAGGGGCTCTTGTGGAACCTTGCCGGCGCCAACGCATTCGCCTCGAAAGAGGAGATTTGCTAATGGCCGACCGGAAACATGTTGCATCGATGACACCCACCCCTGACGTTGAAGACCCTCATCCGGGGAGCGTTTCGGACGGAACGCACCCTGCAGCAGCGGAGCGGAAGCCTCCGCGCTCGGGCGAATCTCCGGGTGAAGAACGGCAAGTCAAGTCCTCGCCGCAAGCCTTGACGGAAAGGAAAACGCGCATCAACACGGAGGCACCGAGGCACCCTACCAAGTCGGCGTCGGCATCCTGATGTTTCTGTCTGCGGGAGCGCCAGTTCGGGTCATGCCGCCGTTAGGTGTGACTTTCGGTCAGTTCACTTGCTCCGGCGGCTCTTCCACCGCTTTTAAAAGCCAGCGCTGAAACGTCTTTAATGCAGGCGTTGCCTTGCGGTTCCCCGGGGTGGAAAACCAGTAGACTGCCTTGGATACATAGCCGATGCCGCCTGGATTGACGAGGCTTTCGGCACGCAGTTCGTCCTCAATGAGTTGCGGCGGAACAAGAGCCATGCCCTGGCCTGAAATCGCTGCGCGCAGAACCAGCGTGTAGTAGTCAAAGCGCATAATGCCCTGCGGCTTAAGACCTGGCCTGCGGTACTCGTTCACCAAATCCTCCCAATGCAAAGGCGTTCCCGGATGCTCGATAATTATACCGCGAGCTGCATCCTCGATGGTTTCGAGCCGGCCCAGCCTGGCAAGATAGGCCGGCGAGCAGACCAGCCGAACATTCTTTCCGAACAGATACGTTGAGTCCTCCCCGGGGAATGGGCCAGGGCCGAAGCGGAACGCGCCATCGGGCTGTGCTGCAGGATTGTTCGTCGAGAATGTCGTGTATCGGACGTCGATGTCGGGGTTTTTTTGACTGAAATCGGAGAACCGCGGCAGCAGCCAGCGATCGCCCAGGATCGGCAGCACCTTCAGCCGGAGCGTATGGGAATCGGACTGCAGCCGGGCGGCGCGGACCGCTGCTTCCTCCATCGCCTTCATCGTCACCTGCGCCTGTTCGAGGTAGATGCGGCCAAGTTCCGTCGGGACCATGCCCGAGGGCTTGCGGGTAAAGACCTGGGCTCCAAGAAGGTGTTCCAAGGTCAGCAACTGCTTGCTGACGGCGCTCTGCGACAGGTTGATGCTCTCCGCCGCTGCTGTCGTCGAGCCTCGCTCTGCAATCGCCAGCATCACGCGCAGCGCAGTCATCGAAGGCAGCGGCATGAAGGGATGACCCAATGGCATTCTCCCGCAGGGGGCTAGTCGGTTTTGTCATAACGTTAGCGATTTTTCGCGTTTGTGCAAGCGGTCGCCAAGGAGCAACCTGCTTTCGGGACCACATTCATCGACATGGGAGACTGACATGACAGAAAAAGCGACATCGCTTTGGGGAGGGCGCTTTTCCAGCGGCCCGTCGCCGGAGCTTGCTGCCCTTTCAAGAAGCAGTCCCACCTTCTTCCGTCTGTCCCCGGAGGACATTGCCGGATCCAGGGCCCACGCACGGGAGCTTGCGCGCGCCAATGTCCTCACCGGAGACGAACTGACGAAGATGCTCGAGACACTCGACGCGATTGCGGCGGATGTCGCCACCGGCCGCGAAAAGCCGAAGGCGTCGGACGAAGATCTCCACACCTTCCACGAACGGCTGCTGGTCGAGCGGCTGGGGCCACTGGGCGGCAAGTTGCGCGCAGGCCGCTCGCGCAACGACCAGACCGCCAACAACACGCGCCTTTATTTGCGCCGCACCGCGCGGCGGATCGTGGACCTGGTTTTGCAGGTACAGGATGCCCTTGCGGGGCAGGCGGCGCAGCATGTCGAGACCGTCATGCCGGGCTTCACCCATCTTCAGCCCGCCCAGCCCGTTTCGCTCGGCCATCACCTCATGGCCCATGCGCAGTCGCTCAGCCGCGATATCGAGCGCTTCATCGACTGGGATCGCCGCTTCGACCGTTCGCCGCTCGGCGCGGCCGCGCTGGCCGGCTCGGCTTTTGCCCGCGAGCCGGAAAGCTCCTCGCGCGACCTCGGCTATGCGCGCCCCTGCGAGAACTCCATCGACGCCGTGGCGAGTCGCGACGTGGTCTCGGAATTCCTGTTCGTCACGGCGATGCTCGGCGTCAACCTTTCGCGCCTTTCGGAAGAGATCTGCATCTGGGCTTCGCGCCAGTTCGCCTGGGTGAAGCTGCATGATTCCTATTCGACAGGTTCCTCGATCATGCCGCAAAAGAAGAACCCTGATATTGCAGAACTCACGCGCGGCATGTCCGGAACCATGATTGGCAACCTCGCCGGCATCCTTGCCACGCTCAAGGCGATGCCCCTTGCCTACAATCGCGACCTTGCAGAAGACAAGCGTGCGCTGTTCGAGACGGTCGACCTCCTCGACCTCATCCTGCCCGCCTTCGCCGGCATGGTCGCGACGATGACGTTCGATGCCGAGCGCATGGCCGCTGATGCACCGCGCGGGTTCACGCTGGCGACCGAAGTGGCGGACTGGCTGGTGCGGCAGGGCATTCCTTTCGCGCAGGCGCATGACATTTCCGGCGCGACCGTGCGCTACTGCGAGGAGCGCGGCATGGAGCTCGACGGCTTGACCGAGGACGACCTGCCGAAGATCGACGCGGCGCTGACCGCGGGGGTGCTCGAGACGATCAACCCTGTCCGCGCGCTCGCCGAACGCTTCGGCCAGGGCGGAACGGCTCCTGCCCGCGTGCGCGAGCAGATTGCCGCCTTCGCCGACACCTGTGCGCGGCAGCGCGCCTGGGCGGCATTGGGCCTTCGTGGCGTGGCGCTTGCGCCTCTCGCGGAGGCGTCGGCATGACGCAAACCACGCTTCCCCACTCCAGCAGCGATGCTCAGGATATCGCCCATCTCGAACTCGTCCCGCGCAAGCATATCGGGCGGATGGTTTTCGCCGCTATCGTGCTTCTCTTGGTCGCGCTGCTGATCCGCGCCTTCGTCGTCGGCCAAATAGAATGGCCCGTCGTCGGCCAGTTCCTGTTCGCTCCCGTCATCATCCAGGGCATATGGAACACCTTGCTGATGACGGTCGCGGCCATGTCGCTCGGCATTGCGCTCGGCGTTCTCATCGCGATCATGCGCATTTCCGGCAATCCGGTGCTCGAATATATCGCGCTCGTCTATGTCTGGATCTTCCGTGGTGCGCCGGCGCTGCTGCAACTGCTTCTCTGGTTCAACCTCGCGCTGATCTTCCCGACGATCGGCATTCCCGGCCTGTTCGAGCTGAACACTGTCGAGGTGATGACGCCCTTCGTCGCCGCCATGCTGGGTCTTGGCATCCAGCAGGGGGCCTACACCTCGGAAGTCGTACGAAGCGGCTTGCTCTCGGTCGATGCGGGGCAGTACGAGGCCGCCCGGACGATCGGCATGACGGGCATGCAAGCGCTGCGCCGCATCGTGCTGCCGCAGGCCATGCGCGTCATGGTGCCGCCTGTCGGCAATGAGGTGATCAGCATGGTCAAGCTGACGTCGCTCGCCTCGGTGATCCAGTTTTCTGAAATCCTGCACAACGCGCAGGTGATCTACTACGCCAATACCCGCGTCCTGGAACTGTTGATGGTCGCCAGCTTCTGGTATCTCGCCATCGTCACCGTCCTTTCGCTGATCCAGTCCCGGATCGAACGCCACTACGCCCGCGGCACGCGCGGCCGCACGACGATCTGAGGGGAGGACGTGACATGACGAACGAAATCCTGGTCAAGGCCGTCGATGTCTGCAAGAGCTTCGGCACGTTCAAAGCTCTCCAAGAGGTGGGGCTGGAGGTGCGCAAGGGGGAGGTGAGTTGCATCATCGGCCCGTCGGGTTCCGGCAAGAGCACGTTCCTGCGCTGCATCAACCTCCTCGAGCGCATCGATTCAGGCGCGATCTGGGCCAATGGCGAGCTGATCGGCTACCGCCGCGACGGCAACAAGCTCTACGAGCTGAGCGACGCCGAAATCGCCCGCCAGCGGCGCGGCATCGGCATGGTCTTCCAGCGCTTCAATCTCTTCCCGCACAAGACCGCACTCGAAAACGTCATCGAAGGACCCGTGCAGGTGCTGGGCGAAAGCCTGAAAACCGCCCGCGAGCACGCGCTGGAGCTTCTCAAGCGCGTCGGTCTCGCCGACAAGGCGGACAGCTATCCAGCGGAACTGTCCGGCGGGCAGCAGCAGCGCGTCGCAATTGCCCGCGCCATGGGCATGCGTCCCTCGCTCATTCTGTTTGACGAGCCGACCTCCGCGCTCGACCCCGAACTGGTGGCCGAGGTGCTCGACGTGATGAACGATCTCGCCGCCTCCGGCATGACGATGATCGTCGTCACTCACGAAATGGGCTTTGCCCGCAACGTCAGCAATACTGTCGCCTTCATGGACGGCGGACGGCTGATCGAGCACGGCCCTTCGGCGCGGGTCCTGACCCAACCCGATAACCCCCGCACCGCCGATTTTCTCAAGGCCGTGCAACGATAACCGCAAACAACACAATGGGAACGACTACGATGCAAAAAGCAATTCTGGCGGCCTCGGCCTGCCTCTTCGCCATCACCGCCCACGCACAGGCCCTGCCCGAGAAATACAAGTCGGCCGGCAAGCTGACGGTGGCGAACACGCCGAACTATCCGCCGATGGAATATCGCGACCCCGCGACGAACGAACTGATGGGCGTCGACATCGAACTGGGCAAGGCGCTCGCCAAGCAACTCGGTACGGAAATCGATTGGGCCGAGATCGGTTTCGAGCAGATGGTCTCCTCGCTCAATACCGGCCGCGTCGATCTCGTCCTGAGCGGCATGAGTGACTTGCCGGCCCGTCGCGAGACCATGGATTTCGTCGACTACATGCGTTCCGGCGCACAGTTCTACACTTCCGCCAAGCGCAAGGACGAGTTCAAGACCCTCACCGACTTTTGCGGCAAGACCGTCGGCATGAGCCGTCGTACCTCCTTCCCGGACGAGGCCGCCAAGTGGAGCGCGGCAAACTGCGAGGCGAACGGCAAGCCCGCGCTGAACATTGTCGGCACAGAAGGCTCGGCCGACGCTCGCACGCAACTCAAGCAGGGCCGTCTCGACGGCGCTGTGCAGGGTTCTGAAACCCTGCCTTATCTGCTGACGCTGGAAAAGGACACTTATGCCATCGTCGGCGAACCTTTCACCGAAGTCTATCAGGGCATCGGCTTCTCCAAGCAGACGCCGGAATTGCGCGATGCCGTCGCCGGCGCGTTGAAGGCCATCATGGCGTCGGGCGAATATAAGGCCGTCTTCGAAAAGTATGGCCTGGTCGGCAGCACGCTCGACAGCGTTATGATCAATGGTGAAGCCGTGAAATGATCCGTCGGCGGCCCGATCGATCTGCCGGGCCGCCCCTTCGCCTGCCCGAACGAGGACAAGATGATGCCCAATGCAGCCCGCAAAGGCGCGCAGGCGCTGCCGCATGTCGATGAAATGGCCGAATTCTGCGCTCGCCTCACGCCCGCCGACCTGCCGGAGCGGGTCGTCGCCCGCACGCGATCCCATCTTCTCGACACGCTCGGCGCCGCGCTCGCCGGCACGCGCTCCGTCGAATACCGCCGGATGCGAGCGCTCGCCGCACCGGACGGGAAAACACCCCTTTTGGCCACGCATCAGCGGACGGCCCCGCGCGAGGCGGCGCTCGTCAACGGCATCGCCGCCCATGTTTTCGAACTCGACGATTCCGGCGGATGCGACCATACCGGCGCCGTCGTTGTGCCGGCGCTGCTCGCGATCCTGCCCGCCTGTGCTGCGCCCGTCTCCGGTGGTGATCTGCTGTGCGCACTGACCGCCGGCTACGAGGTCGGCCGGCGCGTGCTGGATGCCTCCGGCGGCTACGGCGCGCATAACGGAGCCGGCTGGCATTCCACCGGCACCTGCGGCACGCTGGCGGCGGCAGCGGCAGTCGCGCGGCTTCGGGGCTATGACGGCATCGTCCTGCGCCAGGCCCTCACGCTGGCAACCAGCTTTTCGTCCGGCCTTTGGGCCTTCAATCACGACGGCAGCCAGACCAAGAAGGTGCATGCCGGCCGGGCTGCCGAGGGCGGGCTGCTCGCCGCCGATCTCGCCGCCGCCGGCTTTTCCGGTCCCGCGCAGGTCTTCGAGGACGTCTGGGGCGGTTTCTTCCGCTCGTATGTTCGTGATGCCGGTTGCCCGAAGGAATTTTCTGCCGGGCTCGGCACGACCTGGAAGATCGAGCGCGCCTGCCTGAAACCCTATGCCGCATGCCGCGGCGCGCATTCCGCCATCGACGCGGTCGGCGACATTCTCCTCGAATCCGGCCGCGACTCTGCCGGAATAATCGCGATCGATCTGCGCCTCAGCTCCTTCCTAATGGATATGTGCGGACGGGCCCGGCTGGATACGCTCGCGGGTGCGCAGATGAGCCTCGCTTATGCGCTGGCGGCCCTCATGGTCTTCGGCCGCGTCGGTCTCGAACAGTATTCCGCCGCCGCCCGCAGCGATCCGCGCATCGCTGCGGTTCTCGGCCGTATTCGTCTTCACCCCCAACATGACATGCCGCAAATGGACGAACCCGAAGTAACCGTCACCTTTGCCGACGGCTACAGACGAACGACCGTGGTGCCTCGCGCCACCGGTTCCAGTGAACGCCCCATGACCGACGTCGCCCTCCGCGCGAAGTTCGACAGCCTCGCCGCGATGGCGCTGCCACAAGCCCAGGTCGCCGACCTTTCGGCCTTCGTCGACGCGCTGGAGCGGCAGGACGATTGCCGCGGCCTGCCCGAATTGCTGGCATCGGCGGAACCCGACCGGCCGGTCTTTGCCTGAAGAGGAGGTTTCATGACATACGATCTCAATCCCAGGCCGCTCAACCCGGCGCCGCCCGCCCCGCATTTCGATTGGCCGCATGGCAAGAAGAGCGCATTGTTCATCGGCTTCGACGTCGATGCGGAGACCGCCTGGATCGGTAATAACCACGCCAATGTCGAGCGCATGGTCACCACGTCGCTCGGCGGCTACGACGCGCGCGTGGGGATCGCCAAAATCCTCGACCTCATGGGCATGCTGAACCTCAAGGCGACCTTCTTCATCCCCGGCTGGACCGCCGAGGCCCATACGGCGGCCTGCGAACCGATCGTCAGGGCCGGGCACGAGATCGCCCATCACGGCTACCTGCACAAATGTCCCGATGCCAACAAGCTCGACGAAGCCATGGAGGAGATCGACCGCGGCCTTGCCGCCCTGAAATCCCGTCTCGGCGTCACGCCCGTTGGCTATCGGGCTCCGTCGGGCGAGAATTTTCCCGAACTGCTCGCCTACCTTACGGAACGGGGCCTACGTTATTCCAGCTCGTTCCGCGACGATATCAGACCGTATCGGCACCGGCTGCCGGACGGCCGGCCCGGTCCTGTGGAAATCCCGGTCAACTATGCGTTCGACGACTGGAATTTCGGCATGACCGGCAGGCTGGATCCCCGCCCTCTCTTCGGCCGCGATGCCATTCTGCCGCTCTGGCGCGAGGAGTTCGCCGGCACCCACGAATGGGGTGGGGTGAGTACGCTGGTTCTGCACCCGCAGGTCTCCGGACGGCCGATGCGCTGGCGGATTCTGCGCGATTTCCTCGCGGAGATCGCCGAACGCGAGGACGTCTGGATCGCCACCGGCGCGGATATCCTCGCCCATTACGAAGCCAGCACCGCGCCTGAGCCTCGACGTCAGTCCGCCAGCGCCTGAAGCGCCTCGCCGTCCAGACGGAAGAACAGCTTCTCCGGTTTGGGCACGCCGCCGAGGCGCTCATAGAAGGAAACCAGCCGTGTGTCGGACGCATCCGCCGTCCAGTCGATCCGGGAAAAGCCCCGGTTCGATGCGATGCCGGCAAGCGCCCGCAGGAGCGCCTTTCCGACGCCTCCGTCACGCCGCGTGCTCGAAACGTAGAGCTCCTTGAGAAAGATTCCCGGTTTCAAGCCGGGGCCCGGATAGATTGCGGAGAAGGCGGCGAAACCCGCTACGGCCCCGCCGTCTTCGCAAATGAGGACCTCCGCTGCCGCCGGCCGGCTTGCCAACCCGGCGAGGATTTCGTCGTGCGAGGGGCAATACACCTGGTAATGCGCCTGCATTTCCTGCATCAGTCGGGCCACTTCGGGCAGCGCGGCGTCGTCTTGCGAAAGGAGGCGTATCTCGGTCTTCATCTGCGTCTCGATATTGGTCGGACCTGTCTTAGCGCCTCCGGCCCTGCGAACCAAGAGGCGGCCTACCGACCGGCATCCCGGCCTCCTCAGTGTGTCGGTCCGGTTGCGAAGGCTGCGTGTTCCTTGTCGTGCAGGGCGAAACGGTCCAGCATATGGGCGCTTGCGGCATTGGCGCCGATGACGGAAACTTCGACGTTTTGCCGGCGGTATTTGAGGACGACCTTGTCGAGTGCGCCGACGGCGGTGATGTCCCACAGATGGGCGTCGGTCACGTCGATCGTGACTTTGCGCAGCGGCTCGGCGAAATCGAAGGCCGCGACGAAGCTCTCGGCCGAGGCGAAGAAGATCTGGCCGTCCACGTGATAGGTCCGCTCCTTCCCGTCCGCGCTCGAAGTGGAACGGACGTCGAAGAGCTTCGCCACCTTTCCGGCGAAGAAGACGCCGGAAAGGAGCACGCCGACGAGAACGCCCTTGGCAAGGTCATGCGTGCCGACCACGGTTGCGACCGTCGCCAGCATGACGACCGAAGACGACGGCGGATTGCGGCGAAGATCGAGAATCGACCGCCAGGAGAAGGTGCCGATCGAGACCATGATCATGACGCCGACGAGCGCGGCCATCGGAACGATGCGCACAAGGTCGTCGAGCACGAGGATGAGGAACAGCAGGAAGGCGCCGGCCACGAATGTGGACAGCCGGCCGCGCCCGCCCGAGGCGATATTGATGCCCGACTGGCCGATCATGGCGCAGCCGCCCATGCCGCCGATGAGGCCGGAGGCGATGTTGCTTGCTCCCTGTCCGATGCATTCCTGGCTCTTCGAGCTCGGCGTGTCCGTCAGGTCATCGACGATCTGCGCGGTCAGCAGAGATTCGAGCAGGCCCACGGCAGCGAGTGCAACGGAATATGGGAAGATGATCTTCACGGTTTCGAACGTGAACGGCACCTGCGGCAGGGCAAAGACCGGGAAGGCCGAAGGCAGTTCGCCGAGATCGCCGACAGTGCGGATGTCCAGGCCACCCCAATAGGCAATGCCAGTCAGGACGAGGATGGCGACGAGCGGCGACGGAATGGCTTTCGTGACGTAAGGAAAGAGGTAGATAATCGCCAGACCCGCGGCGACCATCGCATAGGTGAGACTCGGTACGCCAATCAGCTCCGGCAATTGCGCCATGAAGATGAGGATGGCGAGCGCGTTGACGAAGCCGGTGATGACGGAGCGGGAGACGAAACGCATCACGCGGCCGAGCTTGAGGAGACCGGCGACGATCTGGATGAGGCCCATAAGAAGGGTAGCGGCGAAAAGATACTCAAGGCCGTGATCCCTGACAAGCGAGGCCATCAGGACCGCGGTGGCGGCCGTCGCCGCTGAGATCATGCCCGGCCGGCCTCCGAAGAAGGCGGATGTGCAGGCGATTGCGAAGGAAGCGAAGAGGCCGACCTTGGGGTCGACGCCAGCGATGACGCAAAAGCCGATCGCTTCGGGAATGAGGGCAAGCGCAACGACGATGCCGGAAAGGATATCGGCTCGAATGTTGGAGAACCATTCGCGCTTGTAGGTCGTCGGATTGAACATGAAAAAGTCCGCAAGAGTAGTGCATCCAGGCCGAAAAATTGTCCGGCATGTGGGCTGGTTTGATGCTTTTGCGTTGTCTGGCGGATCGGCGGCCAGAAGAGCCACCCGGAGTTTCACCGGGTCCGGGGCGAATGGTGCCGTTATATAAAAGACTGCATGCGGGTCAACGGTGATTTCGAACAATATGCGGCGAAGGCATCCGACGAGAGCATCCCTATGACGTATCTGCTGATGCCATTTGACTGCTCCCGACCGGAATGGGGCCCGAAATTTGTGCGGATGCATAATTTTCAGGCGGCGGCGTCGTGAAGAAGGGTGTGAACGCCCGCCTCCGGCAAGCGCTTTTGCCGCCTTTTCATCCACCGAATGGATGGCATGGCCTTTGCATCGTGGTCGGGACAACCTGTGAGGCCACCCATACGATGGATTTCGACAGAGGACATTTATCCGATCGCCCCGCCGCTTGGGGCTGGCGATGATCGGCTTTTCCGCGCCGGATGTATCGGACGGCTCGCTCGCGCCAATGCGCATGCAGCGCGCCGAGGGCAGCGCGCGGCTTGCTTTCCACCAGCGTCATGGCGCCACGCGGCTGAAGACGCTCTATCAGGAAGGATGCATTAAGACCCGCCTGCCAAAGCCCTTGCATGGCTTTCCGCCGGAGGCGATCCTGATCAATACGGCGGGCGGGCTCGCGGGCGGCGATCGGATCGCCACCGAAATCGATGTTGCCGGCGCGACGGCGGTGACGATAACCACGCAGGCCTGCGAGCGGGTCTATCGCTCGACGGGCGAGGCGGCGACGATGACGAACACGCTGACAGTCGGCGCCGGTGGCTGCCTCGCCTGGCTGCCGCAGGAAACCATCCTCTTCAATGGCGGGTGCCTTTCGCGAC
The DNA here is from genome assembly GCA_966243085.1 of uncultured Shinella sp. Classification (GTDB taxonomy): domain Bacteria; phylum Pseudomonadota; class Alphaproteobacteria; order Rhizobiales; family Rhizobiaceae; genus Shinella. Next base: position 50,046 of record CBIMFD010000001.1, on the reverse strand, counting down.
GGCTGGACGTCGATCTTGAAGGGGATGCCGAACTGGTGGCGGTGGAGGCGGTATTGTTCGGCCGCGCCGCGATGGGCGAGACCCTTTCCCACGGCGCGCTGCACGATCGCTGGCGCATCCGCCGCGACGGCAGGCTGGCTTTCGCCGAGGATTTCCGTGTCTCGGGCGATGTCGCCGCCCGGCTAGCCGACCCCGCGATGCTGTCCGGCGACACTGCCATGGCGACCGTCCTCTATGCAGCGCCCGCGCCGGAGCGGCTGCTTGAGGCCGTCCGCGCGTCGATCGGCGCGGCGGGCGGGGCCAGCGCCTGGCAGGGCAAGTTGCTGATACGCCTCGTCGCGGTCTCGGGCCTTGCGCTCCGCCAGCGGCTCGAACCGCTTCTTTCGATTCTGCTCGCCGGACGCCCGCTGCCGAAAGTCTGGCAATTATAGGAAAGGCCCCATGAACCTCACGCCCCGCGAGAAGGACAAGCTGCTGATCGCCATGGCCGCCATTGTGGCGCGCAAACGGCTGGACCGCGGCGTCAAGCTGAACCACCCCGAAGCCATCGCTCTGATCACCGATTTCGTGGTCGAGGGCGCGCGCGACGGATGCCCGGTCGCCGACCTGATGGAGGCGGGCGCCCATGTCGTGAGCCGCGACCAGGTCATAGAGGGCATCGCCGAGATGATCCACGACGTGCAGGTGGAGGCGACGTTCCCTGACGGGACCAAGCTCGTGACCGTCCACCAGCCGATCCGCTGACTTCGAAAGGGCAAACCGATGAAAAGACTGCTTCTCACCCTGCTTCTGACCGGCGCGGCCGCAAGCCCCGCCTTCGCCCATCTCGATCCGGTCGCGCACGGCTCGCTCGGTGCCGGCTTCTCGCATCCGCTGACCGGCGCCGATCACCTGCTCGCCATGGTCGCCGTCGGCCTCTGGGCATCGCTGATCGGCGGGCGGGCACTCTGGGCCGTGCCCGCCGCCTTCGTTGCGGCGATGAGCGTCGGGTTCCTCGCGGCGCTCGGCGGGCTCGGCCTGCCCTTCGTCGAGCCGGTCATTGCCGCCTCCGTCGTGGTGATCGGGCTTCTGGCGATGGTGGCCCTTCAGGTGCCGGCCGCGGTCGGCATGGTCGTCGTCGGTTTCTTCGCCCTGTTCCACGGCTATGCGCACGGACTGGATCTCGGCGGCGCGAACGGCTTTTCCTTCATGGCCGGCTTTGGGGCGGCGACCGCGCTGCTGCATGGCGCGGGCGTGGCGCTGGGCCTCGGCCTCGGCGGGCGCGCCGGGCGGATCGCGGCGCGGATTGCCGGTGGCCTTGCGGCGCTCGGCGGCCTCTGGCTCGTGGCGGGGGCATGACCATGATCCCCGGGGAAATCCTGACGGGCGACGGCGATATCGTGCTGAACGCGGGAAGCGAGCCGGTGATGCTCACTGTCGCCAATACCGGCGACCGGCCGATCCAGGTCGGCTCGCACTACCACTTCTTCGAGACCAACCCGGCGCTTTCCTTCGACAGGCCCCTTGCGCGCGGCATGCGCCTCGACATCGCGGCGGGCACCGCCGTTCGCTTCGAGCCGGGGCAGGAGCGTATCGTGCGGCTCGTGCCGATCGGCGGCAACCGTGAGATCTACGGTTTTCGCCAGCAAGTTATGGGGAAACTCTGATGGCCGCCCACCTTTCCCGCGCCGCCTATGCGCAGATGTACGGCCCGACCGTCGGCGACCGCGTGCGCCTTGCCGATACCGAACTCTTCATCGAGGTCGAGAAGGATTTCACCGTCTACGGCGAGGAGGTGAAGTTCGGCGGCGGCAAGGTGATCCGTGACGGTATGGGCCAGAGCCAGGCGACGCGCGCCGAAGGGGCGGTCGACACCGTCATCACCAATGCATTGATCGTCGATCATTGTGGCATCGTGAAAGCCGATATCGGCCTGAAGGACGGGCTGATCGCGAAGATCGGCAAGGCCGGCAACCCGGACACCCAGCCCGGCGTCGATATCGTCGTCGGCCCCGGTACGGAGGTCATTGCGGGCGAGGGGCGCATCCTGACGGCCGGCGGCATCGACGCGCATATCCACTTCATCTGCCCGCAGCAGATCGAGGAGGCGCTGATGTCCGGCGTCACCACCATGCTTGGCGGCGGCACGGGCCCGGCGCACGGCACGCTCGCCACCACCTGCACGCCGGGGCCTTGGCATCTGGCGCGGATGATCCAGTCCTTCGACGCCTTCCCGATCAATCTCGGCCTTTCCGGCAAGGGCAACGCCTCGAAGCCGGCGGCGCTCGTCGAAATGATCGAGGGCGGGGCCTGCGCCCTCAAGCTGCACGAGGATTGGGGCACGACGCCTGCCGCCATCGACACCTGCCTTTCCGTCGCCGACGACTACGACGTGCAGGTGATGATCCACACCGACACGCTGAACGAAAGCGGCTTCGTGGAGGACACCATCGCCGCCTTCAGGGGCCGCACCATCCATGCCTTCCACACGGAAGGGGCGGGCGGCGGCCATGCGCCGGACATCATCCGCGTCTGCGGCCTTGCCAACGTCATCCCGTCCTCGACCAACCCGACACGGCCTTATACGAAAAACACCATCGCCGAGCATCTCGACATGCTGATGGTCTGCCACCACCTGTCGCCGACGATCCCGGAAGACATCGCCTTCGCGGAAAGCCGCATCCGCAAGGAGACCATCGCGGCGGAGGATATCCTGCACGATATCGGCGCCTTCTCGATCATCTCCTCCGACAGCCAGGCCATGGGCCGCGTCGGCGAGGTGCCGATCCGCACCTGGCAGACAGCCCACAAGATGAAGGTGCAGCGCGGGCGCCTGCCCGGCGAAACCGGCGACAACGACAATCTGCGCGTACGGCGATACATCGCCAAGTACACGATCAACCCGGCCATTGCGCAGGGGCTTTCGCAGCATGTCGGCTCGGTCGAAACCGGCAAGCGCGCCGATCTCGTCCTGTGGAACCCCGCCTTCTTCGGCGTCAAGCCGGACATGGTGCTGGTCGGCGGCACCATCGCCGCCGCGCCCATGGGCGATCCGAACGCCTCGATCCCGACGCCCCAGCCGATGCACTACCGGCCGATGTTCGGCAGCTACGGGAGCGCTCCCGCGCTCTCTTCCGTCACCTTCGTCAGCAGGGCGGCGCTGGAGGGCGGCCTGAAGGCGCGCCTTGGCGTCACCAAGGACATGGTGGCCGTCGAGAACACCCGCGGCGGCCTTTCTAAGGCCTCGATGATCCTCAACGACGCGACCCCGCATATCGAGGTCGATCCCGAAACCTACGAGGTGCGCGCCGACGGGGAGCTGCTCACCTGCGAGCCCGCGACCGTGCTGCCCATGGCGCAGCGCTACTTCCTGTTCTGAAAGGATCGGCCTTGCCCCACCGCTCCACCGAAATCCTGAAACCCGACGACGCCCGCACGCCCATCGACGTGGTCGTCCTGGCGCACGACCAGCGCCATGTGCGCCGCAAGCTCCTGCACATGCAGCATGACGACGTCGTCATGCTTGACCTCAAGGCGCCGGTGCTGCTGGCCCATGGCGATCTCATCCTCACGGAGACGGGCGAGACCGTCGAGGTGATCGCGGCGGAGGAGCTGCTTTATGAGGTGACCCCGAAGGACAGGCTGCATCTCGTCGAGCTTGCCTGGCATCTCGGCAACCGCCACCTTCCCGCGCAGATCGAGGAGGCACGCATCCTGATCCTGCGCGATCACGTCATCCGCGACATGCTGGCGGGGCTCGGCGCATCGGTCCGCGAGATATCCGAGCCTTTCCATCCGCTGCGCGGCGCCTATCACGGCCACCATCACCACGGCCATGATTGAAGCAGCCGATCTCGTCCGGCTGATGACCTGGCTGTCGCCCGCCTTCCCGGTCGGTGCCTTCTCCTATTCCGGCGGGCTGGAACAGGTCGTGGCGGATGGCGACGTGCGGGATGCAGGGACCTTGAAGGACTGGCTCGAAAGCCTCCTTGCATATGGCACTCTCTGGAACGACGCCGTGCTGTTCGCCGAGGCGCATAACGCCTTGGCCGACGATGAGCGGCTGGCGGAGGCCGCGGCGCTGGCGGAGGCCCTGTCGGGCTCGGCGGAGCGGCATCGCGAAACCATGCTGCAGGGCGGGGCCTTCCTTTCGGCCGCGGCGAACTGGCCGCATCCGGTTCTCGCCCGTCTCGGCGGGGCGGCGGCCTATCCGGTCGCGGTCGGCGCGGTGGCGGCGGCTCATGGCATTGCAGCGGAGGCGGGGCTGGCCGCCTATCTCCATGCCGTCGCGTCGAACCTCGTCTCGGTCGCCATCCGCTGCGGCGTCATCGGCCAGAAGGACGGCGTTGCGGTGCTGGCGGGACTGGAGGCGCGGATCTTGGCATCGGCGGCGCGGGCTGCGGGTTCCACACTGGACGATCTCGGGGCCGCGACGCTGCGGGCCGAGATCGCGAGCCTTCGACACGAGACTTTGCCGACGCGGCTCTTCCGCTCGTGAGAAGGCTGCAAACCCGGATTTTCAGGAGGTGGGAATGACATCGAAGAACGGCCCCTTGCGCGTCGGCATCGGCGGCCCCGTCGGCTCCGGCAAGACGGCGCTGACAGAGAAGCTCTGCAAGGCGATGCGCGGGCACTATTCCCTCGCCGTCGTCACCAACGACATCTACACCAAGGAGGATGCCGAGGCGCTCATGCGCATGCAGGCGCTGCCGCTGGAGCGCATCGTCGGCGTGGAGACCGGCGGCTGCCCGCACACGGCGATCCGCGAGGACGCCTCGATCAACCTGCAGGCCATCGCCGATCTCAACCGGCGTTTTCCCGATCTCGACGTGGTCTTCATCGAATCGGGCGGCGACAATCTCGCGGCGACCTTCTCGCCCGATCTTGCGGACCTGACGATCTATGTCATCTCGGTCTGCCAGGGCGAGGAGATCCCGCGCAAGGGCGGGCCCGGCATCACCCGCTCGGACCTCCTCGTCATCAACAAGAAGGATCTCGCACCCCATGTCGGCGCCGATCTCGACGTCATGGAGCGGGATGCGACGCGCATGCGCGCAGGGCGCCCGTTCGTCTTTTCCGACATGAAGCGCGGCGGCGGCGTGAACCGCATCGTCGACTTCCTACGCGTCCAGGGCGGCTTGTGACGGGCAGGCGCTATTTCTGCCGCAGCAGGATGGACACGACGAAGAGCGCGCCGATCGAACTGGTGACCACGCCGACGGGCAACTCCTGCGGCGGCAGCAGGGTACGGGCGATGAGATCGCTGCCGAGCAGCAGGATCGCGCCGAAGAGCGCGCAGGCAATCGCAAGGCGCCCATGGAGGGGGCCGGCGAAGGGGCGCGCGACATGTGGGATCATCAATCCTATGAAGCCGATGACGCCGGCGATGGACACGAGAAGCGCCGTCGAGAAGCTGGCCACGATGAACGTCATCGTTCGCAGCCGTGCCACCGGCACGCCGAGGCTTTCCGCCGTTTCCTCGCCCCCCAGCAGCGCGTCGAGCTGCCGGTGACGGGCGAGCGCGTAGCAAAGGACGAGGGCGGCGCCGGCAATGCCGATGCCGATATTGCGCCAGCTCGCCAGCCCCAGCCCGCCCATCGTCCAGAACAGCACGGAATGGGCGGCGCGCTGGTCGCCGGAAAAGACGAGATAGTTGGTGAGCGCGGTGAAGAGGAACGACACCGCAAGCCCGGCAAGGATCAGGCGCTCGGGACCGTAGCCCCGCGTGCGGCGGATGAGGACGAGGACGACGGCGGTTGCGCACATGCCGCCGACGAAGGCGGCGAGCGGCAGGGTGAAGATGCCGATGCGGTCGCCGATCCGCGTGATGACCGCGACCGCGCCAGCCGCCGCGCCGGCTGACAGGCCGAACAGGAATGGATCGGCCAGATCGTTGCGGGTGACGGTCTGCAGCAGCAGGCCGACGATGCCGAGCCCCGCACCCACCGCGATCGCGAGGATCGCCCGCGGCAGGCGCAGATCCACGACGATCCGGTCGATCGGCCCCGTGTCGCCGGAGGCGAGCCCCAGCGCGCGAGCGAGCGATCCGGCGACATCCGCAGGCGGAATGACGGTCGATCCGTAGACGACGGAGGCGCAAGCCAGCGCCGCGGCGGCAAGGAGGGCCGCCGCGACCGCAATGCCGAAACGGCGCCCCATGCTCAGAAGGCTTCCGGGTGGAGGGCCTTGGCGATCTTGTCGATGGCCGTGATGTTGTCGGGGCCGGGCGTCAGCTCCTCGTAGCGCAGCGCCACGAAGCGCTCCTCCTTCACCGCCTCCGTCTCCTTCATGGCGGGATGCGCCTTGAGGAAATCGAGCAGCCTTTCGTAGCCGCCGCCGTCTTGGTAATCCAGCAGGATGAGGAATTGCGGATTGCGGGCGGCGACCGTCTCCCAGTCCGTGTTGCCCCAGCTCGTCTCCATGTCGTCCATGATGTTCTTGCCGCCGGCCGCCGAGATCATCGCCGTGGTGATGGCGTATTTGCCCGCGGTGAACGGCTTGTCGCTTCCCGAATCGTAGAGAAACACGCGCGTGCCGTTGCTCTCTCCGATTTTCGCCTCGATATCGGCGAGCTGCGACTTCCAGCCTGCGACGAGCTTTTCCGCCTCGGCCTCCTTGCCGAAGATCTTTCCGAGCTTTTCAACGTCGGTATAGAGGAGGTCCATCGAGGCGGCCGGGCGGGACTTGTCGAGATGAATGCAGCTTTCCGTAAGAACCAGCGTCCTGATGCCGTGTTCGGCCAGCGTGTCGGGCGTCACCTCGCCGCCGGGCTTCATGCCGTAATACCAGCCGGCGAAGAAGAAATCCGAATCGGCGGCGATAAGGTTTTCCATCGTCGGATATTTCGGGGCGAGTTCGGGGATCGCGCCCTGTTCCTTCTTGAACGCATCGTCCGTCTTGTACCAGCCGGTAATGCCGGTCACGCCCACCATCGAGGGCTGGAGCCCGAGCGCGAAGGCCATCTTGGCCATGTTGATGTCGTGGACGACCGCCCGTTTCGGCGCGGCATCGAAGGTCACCGGCGTGCCGCAACTGTCGACCGTCACCGGAAAGGCGAAAGCGGCGGAGGCGATGAGGGACAGGAGGGATGAGAGGATCAGAGGTTTCATGATGACGCTCCGGTGCTGCGGGTAAAGGGAATGTCGAAGACGGTGAGCTGTCGGTCCTCGTGCGGGTGGGGCAGGCGCAGGAGATCGATGCCGAAGACATCGCGCACCACATGCTGATCGAGGGTCTCTTCCACGGGGCCGCAGGCAACGAGTGCACCCTGCCGGAGCACGGCGACGCGAGTGGCGAAACCGGCAACCAGATGAAGATCGTGCAGGACCGCGACGACGGTGAGGCCGAGATCGGCCACCAGCGCCAGGAGAGCGCCGCGGGCGCGCGGATCGAGATGGTTCGTCGGTTCGTCGAGGAAGAGGACGCGCGGTTGCTGGGCCAGCGCCCGGGCGATCTGCGCCCGCTGTCGCTCGCCGCCTGAGAGCGAGCCCATTTCGCGGCCGGCGAGGGCAAGCAGTTCCACGCGGACGAGGGCGTCCTCGACGATGGCGGCTTCCTCGGCGCCCGCTCGGCGCGCGGTATGCGGTATGCGGCCGAGCGCCACGTAGTCGCGCACGGCAATGCGATTGTCAGGCCGGTCCGCCTGTCCTACGACCGCAATGCGCCGGGCCCGCTCGACGGGCGGCATCACGGCCAGCGGTTCGCCGAAGAGGCGGACCGCGCCGGAGGTCGGTCGCAGCGTGCCGGCCAGAATGCGCATGAGCGTGGTCTTGCCCGCGCCGTTCGGGCCGATGATGGCAAGGCGCTCGCCGGGCGCGACGTCGACCGAAACGCCGTCGAGAAGACGGTCGCCGGAGGGCGTCTCATAGCCAAGGTCCTGTCCGCGAAGAACGGCGCCGCTCATCGGAAAGGCCCGCCAGGATGAGAGATGGGGACAAGTGTCCTGCCGCGGAGGCCGGCGGCGTTCCGGCATCGGCTGCGAGCGGCGATTGCACAGGCGGGAGTCGTCTTCTTCATGTCATCCTTCGGCAGGCCGGGGCTTGATGAAGGATGATCGGCCGCCGCACGAGGATACGGAAAGGCGTCACAACGCTTCCCGGCACACCCCGTCCGGTTGCTGTGTCAGATGACGGCAGGTCTCCTGGCTTGCGGGTCGAAGGACTTGTCTGCCTTCCCGGTCGGTGACCAGTGGCGTGTATGACAAGGCCTCACCGCTTACAGTTGCGGGGGCAGCCACGGTCTCGGCCCCGTTCGGGTCGTCCTCACCGTGTTCCCTATTAATCCCCTCGGCTTGGCGTCGGGGAACCATCCGCTCCAGATAGGATCGGATACGAAGCTCTGTCAAGCCGGGTCGAGGAAACGGTTTTCCTGGACGGCTGGCCGACTTCTGCGCCGAGCCTCAACCGGCGCATCTGCCAGTCGCCCTTCTCAGCCCTTGTCCTTCATCAGGCCTGCCCGCTGCGCCTCGGTCAGCGGGCGGATCCTTTCGTTGCGCAGGAGGAGGAAGAGCTTGGCGGTCTCCTCCAGTTCCTCGGTCGCGTATTGCGCCTCGCGCAGCGTCGCGCCGGCCACCACCGGGCCGTGGTTGGCGAGGAGAACGGCATGATTGTCGCGCGCCTTCTCGCGCACGGCTTCGGCGAGCGCCATATCGCCCGGCGGATAGTAGGGCACCATCGGAAGTCGCCCGACGCGCATGGCGTAATAGGCAGTGAGCGGTGGCAGCAGGTCGTCGGCGTCGAGGCCGTCGATGATGCTGACGGCGACCGCATGCGTGGAGTGCAGATGGACCACGGCGCCCGCCCCCTTGCGCTCGCAGTACATGCAGCGATGCAGGAACGCTTCCTTGGTCGGCTTGTCGCCGGCCACATGCACGCCTTCCGCCGTGAAGCGCGAGAGCCGTGCAGGGTCGAGCGCTCCCAGCGAGGCGTTCGTGGGAGACATCAGCAGATCGCCGTTCGACAGCCGGGCGCTGATATTGCCCGTCGAGCCGAAGGTGAAGCAGCGGTCGAACAGCGATTTCCCGACCGCGGCGATCTCGTCGCGCATCCGGGTCTCTTCGGAGAGCACGCCCGTCATCGCAGCAACGCCCAGGCTTTGAGGAAGAAGTCCGGCGCACCGAAATTGCCGGATTTAAGCGCGAGCGCCATGGGCTCCTCCATTCCGACGGTAAGCGTCCAGGGAACGCCGGGATCGATTTCCGGCCCAATGAGCAGGGCGGGCGGGGCAAGCGCGCCGACGACCGCGCCGGACGTCTCGCCGCCCGCGACGATCAGGCGGCGGAAGCCGCGCGCCCTGAGCCCCGTCGCGATCTGCGCGAGGAATTGCTCGACCATCTCGCCGGCGCGGGCCCGGCCGAGCCGTTGCTGCGCGGCCTGCACCTCCTCCGGGCCGGCGCTGGAATAGAACAGTGGCGAGGCATCCGCGAAGGGCACGGCCCAGTCGAGCGCCTGTCCGACGGTCAGGCGGCCTTCGGCGATCGCCAGCGGGTCGAGCCGCATGGCCGGCATGCCGGCCGCGATCGCCGCCCGGATCTGGCCGCGCGTCGCCTGCGAGCACGAGCCGGCGAGGATAGCCGCGCGTCCCTGGGGAGCGCCGAACGGCGCAGCCTCGCAATGCTCCGGCATGAGCCCTGCGCGGCGGAAATTGTCGGGCAGGCCAATGGCGATGCCGGAGCCGCCGGTAATCAGCCGGAGGCCGGCACAGGCTTCGCCGATCACGCGAAGGTCGCTGTCGGAGATCGCATCGACGACGAGGACCTGCTCGCCGTTCTGCCGGGCCTTGGCGAAAGCCTCGCCGATTGCGGCCGGACCGCGGGCGACGATCTGCTGCGGGACGAGCCCGACCGTCAGGGCGGATTGCTCCCGCATGAGGCGCACGAGCGAGGCGTCGGCCATCGGCGTCAGCGGATGGTCGCGCATGGGACTGTCGCTCAGCAACTGGTCGCCGACGAAGAGGTGGCCCTTGAAAACCGTCCGTCCGTTCGCCGGAAAGGCAGGACAGACGATGGTGAGGTCCGTGCCGAGCGCATCCATCAGCGCCTCCGTGACCGGGCCGATATTGCCCTCGGGCGTCGAATCGAATGTGGAGCAATATTTGAACAGGATTTGCCGTGCTCCGGCGGCTTCGAGCCAGCCAAGGGCTGCAAGCGACATGGCCTTGGCCTCGTCTGCCGGATTGGTGCGGGATTTCAGCGCCACCACCACGGCGTCGGCATTGCCGACCGCGAAGCCCGGCGGAGGCAGGCCGATCGTCTGGACGGTGCGCATTCCCCCTCGCGAAAGCATCAGCGAGAGGTCCGTCGCCCCGGTGAGATCGTCGGCTATCGCGCCCAGTAGCATTGTATTCTCCCGACTGGATGGCGCCGGCTCATGCCGTGGCGCCCTCGATGATGGAAAAACCGGTGTCGATGGCCTGCGGTTCGGATGGCCGTTCCGGACTGGCGAGGAGGGTCTCCACCGCCGTCCGGCCGATGTTGAACCGGTTGGACCGGATGGTGGAGAGGGGTGTCGGGAGCGCCTGACCGATCTCCAGGCCGTTGAAGCCGAAAAGGGCCAGCCGTTCCGGTACTGCCACGCCTGCCGCAAGACAATGCAGGAAGCCGCCGACGGCCATGTCGTCGTTGGAGAAGACGACCGCATCGACGGCCGCCCCGTCCTTCAGCAGCGCGCAGAGCGTGTCCCGCCCTGCAAGAGTCGAGCTCGGCCCCGCGTGATGCTGTTCGGCGACGAGGGAGAGGCCGGCCGCCGCCAGTCCCTCGCACAGGCCTTCGTGGCGGGCGAAGGCACGACGGTCGGCAAGCCAGTCGTGGCCGACATAGGCGATCCTGGCATAGCCGCGCCCGACGAGATGCGCTGCGGTCTGCCGCCCGGCGGCCTGGTGCGACAGGCCCACGGCGAGATCGATCGGCCGCCGGTCGATGTCCATAAGTTCTCCGACCCGAATGCGGCTGTCCTCCAGCATCCGCCGTGCCGTGTCCGTATGGTCGAAGCCGGTGGTGATCAGCGCCGCCGGCTGCCAGGCGAGGAGCGAGGCGATGATCTGCTGCTCCTTGTCGAGATCGTAGTTCGTGACACCGATCATCGGCTGATAGGGCGTGCCAGCCAGCCCGGCATGGATGCCGCGCAGCACCTCCGGAAAAACGATGTTGGAAAGGGACGGCAGGATGACCCCGATGATCAGCGAGGAGGACGAGGCGAGCGAACCGGCCGCCCGGTTGGGCACATAGCCGAGCTCCTGGATGGCGGCCTTCACCCGCTCGCGGGTTTCCTGTGCGATCGGTCCCTTGCTGCGAATGACGCGCGAAACCGTGTTCTCGCTGACACCGGCCAGGCGAGCGACGTGCGACAATGTCGGGACCGAGGGTTTCATGGTTCTTCCGGGCCAGAAAGCGATTATCTCAGCGCTAACATATTTTTCTTGAGCCTGCCTAGTGTCTGTGGTTAGAAATGTTAGCGCTGAGATAAGCGCGCGATCACTCGAAGGAACCTGTCCATGTCGCATCCGTCCGCAATCGCAGTCATCGGCCTCGGCTCCATGGGGCTCGGCATGGCGCGTTCGGCTCTGAAGGCGGGGCACGGGGTCACCGGCTACGATATCAACCCCGAAGCGCTCGTCGCCCTTGAGGAGGCGGGCGGGGCCGTGGCCAGGAGCCCCGGCGATGCGGTTGCGGCTGCGGACATCGCGGTGCTCGTCGTCGTCAATGCGGCGCAGACCGAAAGCGTGCTCTTCGGCGAGGATGGTATCGCCGCTCGTCTGCGGCGCGGCGCGGTTGTTGTCTCCTGCGCCACCGTCGCCCCATCGGAGGCCAAGGATTTCGCCGCGCGGATCGAGGGGCATGGGCTTCTCTATCTGGACGGGCCGATCAGCGGCGGCGCCAGAAAGGCGAACGCGGGCGAACTGACCTTCATGGCCTCCGGCTCGCCGGCGGCCTTCACCGCCGCCCGCCCTGCGCTCGACGCGATGGCGGCGACCGTCTACGAGCTTGGTGACCGTCCGGGCATCGGCTCGTCCTTCAAGGTGGTCAACCAGTTGCTCGCCGGCGTCCATATCGCGGCCGCCTGCGAGGCGATCACCTTCGCCAAGAGCCTCGATCTCGACATCTCCCGCGTCTTCGACGTGATCACCCATTCGGCGGGCAATAGCTGGATGTTCGAGAACCGGATTCCCCATGTGCTGAGCGGGGACTACACACCGCACAGCGCCGTCTCGATCTTCACCAAGGATCTCGGCATCGTTTCGGATATCGGCCGAAGGCAGAAATTCCCTCTACCGGTCACCAGCGCCGCGCTGCAACTCTTCGTCATGACGGAGGCGGCGGGCATGGGGCGCGACGACGACAGTTCCGTCGCGCGCCTGCTGGCGGGCATAGCCGGCCTCACCCTTCCGGGCATGCCGGACGATCGATAACCATCCATCCGGGCTGAACCGTCCCGGCCGGATGGGGCGGCGTTCACGACAGAAAGAGATAAATCATGCCGGTTTTTTCCGCCAACCTTTCGATCATGTTCCTGGAACTGCCGTTCCTGGAGCGGTTCGCCGCGGCGAGGAAGGCCGGTTTTGAATTCGTCGAATGCTGGTTTCCCTATGACTACGCCGTCGCGACGGTCGAAAGGGCTTTGAACGAAAACGGTCTGAAGCTGGTGGGGATCAACAGCGCTCCGGGTGAGGCGGGCGAATGGGGCCTTGCCGCACTTCCGGCACGTCAAGGAGATTTCGCAAGCAGCCTCGACCAGGCGCTCGACTATGCCGGGCGCCTGGGGTCGGCGGTTCATGTCATGGCCGGTCTCGTCGGAGCGGTGCCGTTTGCCGATGCGCAGGCTGCCTATCTGGAGAACCTGGAATACGCGATCGAAAAGGCCGGCCGGGCCGGCGTCCAATTGCTGATCGAACCGCTCAACAGCCGCGACCGGCCCGGATATTTTCTGCAAACGGTCGAGCAGGCCGACGCGATCATCGCGCGCTCCGGGTTCGGCTCGCTGAAGCTGATGTTCGATTGCTACCATGTTCAGCGGGAAAGCGGCGATCTGACGACGCGGCTCGCACGGTATCTCCCTATTATCGGCCATATCCAGATAGCGAGCGTCCCCCATCGCAACGAACCGGACACAGGGGAGGTCGACTATCGCTTCGTGTTCCACGAACTCGAACGTCTCGGATGGGATCGGCCGATCGGAGCCGAGTATAAACCCTCGGCGTCCACATTGGACGGGCTCGGGTGGATGAAAAGGCTGGTCGGGAAGACGACGCCCGGACGATCGTGAAGTTTGCCGTCGCCGGACGCATCGCCGGCGGCGTTCGCGATCATTTCACTGGCGCGCCGCAGCCGAGTGGCGTATTAGCTGTCTTGAGGATGGCGATGCCGCCGCACCGTTATAGCGTCCGAGCAGCTCGATTGAAGAAAGCTGTGGCTGCGCCGATCCAGTTCTCATTATCGGGGGAGGGGATAGAATGGCGCGTGACATCATTGACGCCTCATCGACAGAGACCATCTGCGAAATTTTCAACATTCCTTCCGTTTCCGCCATGTACGACAGCGTGGCGGTGGACTGGGACACGCCGCCTTACGTCCGCATCGGAAACCTGTTCGTGTCCCTGACCATTTCCGGTCCGGATAGCTGGAACTACATCGCGACAAAGGTATGCGCGAAAGATAAACTAACGGTCCTTGCGGGGCGCCACGGCAACGTCATCAATCCGATCGACAGCAGCGGCTGGCTGCGCCGCAAGGAGGAGTCGATGGGCGGCGATGAGGTCGATCCTCAGGAGGACCGAAAGAACGCCTCGAAGATCAACGGACCCAATCCGCGGATCACGGTCATCGACGTTCGCGATGATGAATTCCGGACGGCCGCTTCGTTGCGGGGGAAGATCCTGACCTACCTGAAGTCGGGCGGCGTCATTCTGTCCTGGTGTTACGGTCTCTACACGATGCAGGTGAGCCAGAACGTCAAGCACGGCGAGGACGTGTCCAACGCCGCGCACGGGGAATTCGCGACCTGGAAAAAGCTGCTTGATAGCCGCGTCTGCGACATCGTCAAGAGCGACTGGTATTGGGTTCCGCGGTCGTAGCGACCCGGGGCACGCACTCAAGGCGGTGCGCGTTTCAGCATTGGGCCGGCAGCGCTTCTTCAAGCGAGCCGTTTACCGCTTTCAGTTCCCCCTTGTCGATCTGCAAGGGCCGGAAGGGAGGCTCCTGTATCGCCGCATTCACCTTGCGCACCGTGTAACAGCCGGCGAAAGTCTCCGTCTTTCCGCCGGCATGGTGCGCACGGATGGCAACGGCAACCCGGAAATAGACGCTGCCTGCCGCTCCTTCCGCGCTTGCGGCACCCGTAATCACATCGACGCTGTCGGTTGTGGCATAGCCGAGTGCGAAAGCTTGAAAATCGGTCGTCGGCTTCGCTCCACCGAAATAATCCCAGGCCCGGGCATATTCCTTGCGGTCGATGGCATTGTAGAGCGACTTTATGAGCGAGGCCGCATCCGACCTGTCGTCATAATAGTCGGGCTCGGCCGCGCGAGCTGCAAAACCGGAAAGAACGAGGGCGGCCGCCGCGAAATGTCTGATCATGAGGTCTCCGGTCCGTCGTTTCCCGTGCGGCTTCCAGTCTAACGGCGCATGCCGCAAGTGCAAACCGGGGGAGAACGAGGCCGTGCGGAGGCCAGGTCTATGCTTCCCTGCCCCGCTCCCAGTACCAGGCGACATACATGCGCTTCCTATCGTGCCCGCGGCCCTTCAGGGCGGCGCGGATGAGGCGGATGTCCTCCCGCTCGCAGGCCGCCCATACGAAGGTTTCGCCGTCGACGGCTTCGATGGCTTCCATGGTCGCCTGCGCGAGCACGTTCCGAACTTCGGATGGATAGGTCTTGCGGTGCAGCCAGCGCACTTCGAGCGATCCGGCCGTAGGCAGCGGCTGCTCTTCCGCCGCGTCCGCAACCTCGATGATCGCGGTAAGGTGCGTGTCCGCCGGCACTTCGGCGGCGATGCGGGCGATGGCGGGCAGGGCGCTCTCGTCGCCGGCAAGCAGGATTCTTTCCGCCTGCGGCAGATCTCCGCCGCCGGGGCCGATGAGCGCGATCCTGTCTCCCGGCTCGGCATCCCGGGCAAAATCGGCGCCGGGGGTCGCAAGGCCCGGTGCGGGATGCTGCAGGAAGTCGATCCACAGTTCCTTGCGAGCGATATCGACGGCGCGGATCGTATAGACCCGCACCAGAAGCGCGTCCTCGCCCTCCGGCCATGCGATCCGCCCGTCGTCGTGCAAGCCCGGCCAGACCGGCGGCCTGCCTTTCGGCGGAACGAGCAGGCGCACATGCATGTCGCCGCCAATGAACGGCATGACGTCGGCGCAGGCGACGATCACCCGCCGCATGTTCGGCGTCACGTCCACGGCGGAAACGACCGTCGCTTCGTGAAGATTCGCGAGCCGCGCCCGCGCGGCTGGCCGCGACCAGGACAGCTCGAAAGGTTCGTCCCCGGCGAAGTAGAACAGGTGCTCGGCGAGCATCGTGCGGCTCATCTGGAGCGCGTCCTCGCTCGGGCAGGCGAGATCGATCAGGAGGCGTCCGTCATCGATGCGCATATGCGCGGTCCCCGCCTCGCTCTTCAGCACCGCGGCATCGCCGTCGCGCTGCACCTCGGCATGCTCGACGAAGTGCTCGCAGACCTCGTCGAGCATGGTCGCGGCGTTTGCCGGCAGCGCGATGCCGGAGAGCTTGAAGGTGAGGGCGGCGGTCATGAGAGATCCTCGTTCGCGGTTGGCAGGTCCTGTGCGATCATGCGGTGACGTCCGATGGGCAGCATGGTCGGCCGGCCGGAGGTCGGGTCGGTGACGATACGGCTTTGAAGGCCGAAGACCTGCCGCACGTTCTCTTCCGTCAACACGGCTTCCGGAGAGCCTGCGACGTGCAGCCGTCCGTTCGCCATCGCGACGAGATGGTCCGCATAGCGGGCGGCAAGGTTGAGATCGTGCAGCACCATGACGATGGTGGTGCCGCGCGTCTGGTTGAGGTCGGTGAGAAGGTCGAGAACCTCGATCTGGTGACTGATGTCGAGGAAGGTGGTCGGCTCGTCGAGCAGCAGGAGGTCCGTCTGTTGGGCGAGCGCCATGGCGATCCAGACCCGCTGGCGCTGGCCGCCGGAAAGCTCGTCGATCGGCCGTTCGGCAAGGTCCTCCGTCTTCGTGGCCGCAAGCGCGGCGGCGACCGCCTCGTCGTCCTCGCGCCGCCAGCGCGAGAAGACGCCCTGATGCGGATGTCGCCCGCGGCTGACGAGGTCGGCGACGGCGATGCCCTCCGGTGCGATGGGCGACTGGGGAAGCAGGCCCAGCGTGCGCGCAAGCTCCCGCGAGGGCAGGTGATGGATCGACTTGCCGTCGAGGAGCACCTTGCCCTTGCGCGCCGGGAGAAGCCGCGAGAGCGTGCGCAGCAGCGTGGACTTGCCGCAGGCATTGGCGCCGACGATGACGGTGATCTTCCGAGGCGGTATGGCAAGGTCGAGCCCGTCAAGGACGACGGCCTCGCCATAGCCGGCCGAAAGCCCGTCCGCGATGAGGGTATGGGGTTTCATAGCGAACCTCCGGATCGGTTGACCCGCACGATCAGGAATATGAGGTAGGGGGCGCCGAGCGCTCCGGTGACGACGCCGACGGGATAGCGGCTCGGCAGCAGGAACTGGCCGCAATAATCGCCGGCAAGCACGAGCACCGCGCCGACAAGGGCAGCGGGCACGAGGAGCGATCCGTTGTTGCCGACGATCCGGGCGGCGATGGGCCCGGACAGGAAGGCGACGAAGGCGATCGGCCCGGAAATGGCGGTGGCGCTGGCGATGAGGCCGACGGCCGCGACGATGACGAGCACGCGCGTGCGCCCGACCGATACGCCGAGCGCGGCCGCCGTATCGTCGCCGAGCCGGAGCGCTTCGAGATCGCGCGTGCGGGAAATGAGCAGCCCGCCGAAGACGGCAAGGGCCGCCAGAAGCGGTAGCGTCTCGCCGAGTTGCGCGCCGTTGACGCTGCCCGTCAGCCAGCGCAGCGCCTCCTGCAGGGTCCAGGCCGGCGCGGTGGAGAGGATATAGGCGATGACGCTTTCCAGCATCGCCGAAACGCCGATGCCGACGAGGATGAGCCGCGTGCCTGCAACGCCGTTTCGGAAGGAAAGGCCGTAGACGAGGAGCGCCACGCCGAGGCCGGCGGCAACGGCAAAGATCGAGACCGGCGGGCCCTTGAGGCCCAGCACCACGATGGCGAAGACCGCTGCGGCGCTCGCGCCCCAACTGATGCCGATGATGTCCGGGCTTGCCAGCGGATTGCGCAGCATGATCTGGAAGGCGACGCCGCCGAGGCCGAAGCTTATACCGGCCAACACCGCGAGGAGGGCGCGCGGCAGGCGGAGCTGGCCGACCGTGAAGGCGACGCCCGGCACGTCCTCGCCCATCAGCGTGCGAACGATGTCCTGCGGCGGGGTGAACGACTGGCCGAGCAGGAGGGTCAGCACGAAGGCCGCGATGATGAGGGCAAGGAAAAGGCCGATGAGACGGCGGTGTCGACGGGCGCGGCGATGGCGGTTTCCGGCAACGCGGTCGGCAAGGGACAGAGGCATGGTCATAGGTCGCGCACCCTCTGGCGCCGGACGATCCAGATGAAGACCGGCGCGCCGACAAGGGCGGTCACGATGCCGACGTCGAGTTCGGCCGGCCTTGCAACGATGCGCCCGGCGATATCGGCGACAAGCAGCAGGCCGGCCCCGCATAGGGCGGAGAAAGGCAGCAGCCAGCGATGATCGTTACCGGTGAGCAGCCGGCAAAGATGCGGCACGACGAGGCCGAGAAAGCCGATGGGTCCGCACACCGCCGTCGTCGCGCCGCACAAAAGGATCGCGGCGAAGGCGGCGAGCGCGCGGGTGACGGCGACATTCTCGCCGAGGCCGGTGGCGAGCTCGTCGCCAAGCGCAAGTGCGTTCAGCTTGCGGGCGGAGAGGAGCGCGATGACGAAACCGGCGGCGAGGAACGGCAGGACCGGGCCGATCCGCTCGAAGGTCGCCCCGCCGACGCCGCCGATCTGCCAAGCGCGGATGCCGCCGGCAATGTCGGCGCGCGGCAGCACGACGGCGATGACCAGCGAGGAGAAGGCGATGGACGTGGCCGCCCCGGCAAGGGCGAGCTTCAGCGGCGTCGCCCCGCCGCGACCCATCGATCCGATGACGTAGACGAAGACCGCCGCTGCGCCGGCGCCGAAGATCGCCGTGAAGATAAAGGCATAGGCCGATGCCATGTCGAACCAGGCGATGCCGACCACGACGGCGAGCGAAGCGCCCATGTTGACGCCGAGGATGCCGGGATCGGCAAGCGGATTGCGCGTCACGCCCTGCATGATCGCGCCGGAAAGGCCGAGGGCGGCGCCGGCGAGCAGCGCCAGCAGAGTGCGCGGGATGCGCATGGCGACCGCGGCCTCGCCAATCGTCTCGACCCGGCCGGCAAGTGCGGAAACGATGTCGTCGAGGCCGACATCCCGCGTGCCGATCGCCACCGACAGCCCGGCCACCGCGACGAGCGCGCCCGCAGTCAGGAGCAGCCAGAGCCCGCGCAGGTTCGGTGCCGTGGCGGAGGGCGTCATTTCGCCTTCCGGGCGGCTTCGGCCAGGAGCGCGACATAGTCCTTCAGCACAAAGGAGATGGAAAGCGGCGTCGGGTTGGCGGCGGTGCCGGTCGGGTCGCGGCCGAGCATGACGAGCGCATCCTTGCTGACGGCCGGCATGCGCGAGAGGAGGAGATCGGCCTTCACCGCATCGAGCAGCGGCGTGCCGCCATAGGCGACCACGATGTCGACGTCGTCGAAGGCATCGACCTTCTCGGCGCTGACGCTGGCGGCGAACTGCCCCGGCTTCGTCGCCTCCAGCACGCTTTCCGGCGAGGTGAGGCCGAGGTCCGCGAAGAATTTCACCCGGGTGTCGTTGGCCGTGTAGAAGTTGACGGTGCTGAGGTTCGTCACGTCGAGATGGGTGACGAAGATCGCCGACTTGCCCTTGAGGACGGGATAGCCCGCGACCGTGTCGGCGATCTCCTTCTCGATGCGGGCGATCAGCGTCTCGCCTTCGGCGGCCATGCCGAGGCCTGCGCTATTGAGGCGGATCATCTCGCGCCAGTCGGTCGACCAGGCAGATCGCGGGTAGGCGACGACGGGGGCGATCTGGCTCAACGTCTCGTAATCCGACTGGCTGAGACCGGAATAGGCGGCGAGGATGACATCCGGCTTCGTGGCGGCGACGGCCTCGAAATCGATGCCGTCGCCCTCATCGAAGAGGACCGGCTTTTCCCCGCCCAGCTCCTTCAGCTTCTCGGCGACCCAGGGCAGCAGCCCGTCGCCGTCGTCGTCGCCGAAATTGGCGGCGGCAAAGCCGACGGGGACGATGCCGAGCGCCAGAGGAACCTCGTGGTTCGCCCACGCGACCGTCGCCACGCGCACGGGCTTCTTCGGGATGACCGTCGTGCCGAAGGCATGCTTGATGACGATGGGATAGGCGGTGCCATCGGCGGCAAAGGCACCGGCCGCGACCCAGAGGCAGGCGGCGAGGAGGGCCAGGGGAAAGCGGAAAAGCCGCGGCATTGGCGAAACCTTCCAGGCTGTTTAAAGTGGAGTTTCCGTTTCAGGTTCAGCCGGCGCCGTCAAGGCGGATGCCGGCCCGTCCTTGCGGTAGCTGCGAAGTTTCCGCGGGTTTCTACAAAACCGCGGGATTCTACAATACCGGAGTAAATATCTCAAGTTATTGGCGTCTCAGGGGACATCGCGTATCGCTGCCGATGGCCGGTCCGAAGGGTCCGGCGGCTCGGAGGGGTAGTATGTCCGGGCTGGACTTCGGCATGGGGGCTTTGCCTGCCGGGACGGCAATGGAAACACCGGCTTTCGGAACGGAACAATGCACATAGAAAAGACAGGCAGCGCCGGCAGGCAGTCCTTCATCGGCTACAGAAACGCGCTTCTTCTGGGATGCACGGCGCTTGTCGCCTTCGCGCCCGCCTCGCTGCGTGCCCAGGAGGCGAACGGGAATTCCGCCACCGTTCTGGAGGCGATTACCGTCGACGGCGGGGCCGCGGGAACCGAAAGCGATTCAAAAACCATCGTTGCGCGCAAGACCACCGGCGTCGGCAAGATGTCGGCGGATATCCTGGAGACGCCCGCCACGGTCTCCGTCATCACCTCCCGGGAAATCCAGGAGCGCGGGGTGACCAGCGTCGAACAGGCGGTGCAATATACGGCGGGCGTGGTCACCGACTATTACGGTTCGGACGACCGCTACGATTATTTCAAGATCCGCGGCTTCACGCCCTTCACCTACCGTGACGGGCTCGTCGTCGGTCGGACCTGGAGCGGCATTCTCGAGGAACCCTATGCCTTTGAACGTCTCGAGGTACTAAAAGGGGCCAATTCCACCGGCTTCGGGGTCTCCGATCCCGGCGGGTCGGTGAACTACGTCACCAAGAGGCCGAAGAGCGAGCGCTTCGGCGAAATCTACGGCACCGGCGGATCGTTCGCGCACAAGGAGATGGGTTTCGATTTCGGCGACAACATCACCGAGGACGATACGCTTTCCTACCGTCTGACCGGCAAGTTCCAGCGTTCGGACGCCGAATACGACTATTCCCGCGACGACGAGAACTTCATCCTGGGCGGGCTGACCTGGCGTCCGACCGACGCCACCAGCCTGACCTTCACCTTCGACCATCTGGACAGGGACGGCACGCCCAGCGGCGGCGGCCATCCGCGCGGCACGGACTTCGGCAGGGACCGCTTCTTCGGCGAGCCGGATTTCAACTACGACACGACGAACCGCAACACCTACAGCGTCATGCTCGACCACGATTTCGGCAATGGCCTGACCTTCAATTCCAACATGCGGTACAGCAAGTCCGCCTCCGGATTCGGATACGCCTATATCAATGATGCCGATGGTGCTTACGACACCACGGACACGATGGTGAATCGCGATTACTTCGGTAGCGACAAGTCTACCGAACAGTTCATTGTCGATGCGCATCTGCTCTATGAGACGAGTTTCGATCAGGTGGACAGCCGCACACTCGCCGGTCTCGAATACAATACGTTCAAGTCGGATGGCGACACCTACTATGACACCTCTTATCCGTATCCGCCGTACTGGCCCGGACTGGTCCCGCCCATTAACTGGGTGAACCCGAGCTATTCGGGTGCTCCGACCTCTCTTCCGCTTTCCAGCAGCATGGAGAACGACCAGAAAACCAGGGCGATCTACCTCCAGCAGGATATGACGTTCTTCGACAGGCTGACTGCGAGCGTGGGCCTGCGCAACGATTGGCTCGATCTCGAAGAAACCGACCGGGTTGCAGGTACCACGAAAAGCGAAGATTACAGTGAACTCACCAAGCGTTTCGGCCTGAGCTACAAGATCACGGACGAGCTTGCCGCCTATGTCAGCTATGCCGAATCTGTCGCGCCGCCGAGCACGGGCAACGAACCGACGTTTGGCAAACAGTATGAAGCCGGGATCAAGTACCAGCCGGATGCCTTCCCGGCCTTGATCACCGCTTCCGTCTATGAACTCGAGATGGAGAACATTACGACCTACGATGCTCCGGTCTACTTGCCGGAGACGATCGAAAAAATCCGCCACCGCGGCTTCGATCTTGAAGCCAAGGTCGAGATGACGAACAATATCAATCTGATCGCCGCCTACTCCTATATCGACTCCAAGATCGACGAGCCGGGCGACACCAAGGGGTATAACGGCAACAGCTTTGCGCAGGTCCCCGAGCATCTGGCCTCCGTGTGGGGCACCTATACGCTGGAAGGCGACGGGCGCCGCGGCGACATGACCTTCGGCCTCGGCGCGCGCTATACGGGTTCGTACTATTTCGACAACGCCAATACCCGCAAGTCGGACCCAGCGATCGTCTTCGATGCCGCCTTCACCTACAAGATCCAGGAAAACACGACGTTCCAGCTCAACGTCAGCAACCTTTTCGACGAGAAGCACATCGCCAACGACGACGGCGGGGCGTACTACTACAATCCGGGCCGCGCGATCTACGCCACCCTGCGCCAGACCTGGTGAGCATTCGTCCTGCCCGGGGCCTTCACCGGGTGGGACATTCCGGCGTTCAGCGGGCCTGCTGCATCCGCCGCCATGCGGCGGGTGTTCCGCCGACGATCTGGCGGAAGGCCTTGGTGAGATGCGCCTGGTCGGAAAAGCCGAGCTGGGCTGCGATGTCGGCGATGGTCAGCTCGTTTTCCACGAGCAACGCCTGTGCAAGGTCGATGCGCTTGCCGAGCTGCCATTGCAGCGGCGTCTTGCCGGTGGTCTGCTTGAAGACGTTGGCGAACCAGCTTTCGGAGAGGCCGACGGTCTCGGCCATGTCGGCGACGCTGAGGGGCCGGCCGCCGCAGGCCTTGATGCGCGCGGTCAGTCTGTTCATCTGCGCCTGGGTGAGCCGGCCGTTGGACTGCTCGCTGCCCTGCTCGGGAATGTCGAGCAGGCCCGTGACGATGGCCGCAACGAGGCTTTCCGCATAGACCGGGTGCCGCATCGGGGTCGCGACCTCGTCGACCAGCAGCCCCGCCAGAGTCTCGATTGCAGCGGCATCCTGCAGTTCGACCGGCCGGCGCTGCGCCGCGAGCGCCGCCGATGCGCCGACCGAAGGCGTGAGAAACCGCGAGAGCCGGTCCTTGTGCATGTGCAGGTCGAGGTGCGAAAAGCGGTGCGCGGCGGTAAAGCCGGTCCACAGCGGCACGCCGGCCGGCACGTAGATCGCCCGCGTCATGGGGCGCGCATGGTCCCCCATCCCGCCTTCGCGATTGGTCATCCGGATGAAGGGCGACACGTCGTTGAAGAAGATCACGATGCGGGGATCGGGCGAGAGATAGTAGCCCTTCGCGCCCGGCTGGCCCTCCGCATCCCAGAAGACGCCGACCAGGCCATCGAGGCTTCGCCATTTCACCGGCGCAAGAACCTTGATGCCTTCCGTATAGCAGGTCATCGAGTGCAGATAGCTCACCGCCCGGGATCGCTCCTTGTTGGACACGGCCTGGCTGGATGGCCGCAGGTCCGCCAGCGCCGTAAGATGATTAGAACTATCATATTTTTGTTCCGGAGCAAGGCTGCCGCTTGCCTCGCCCCGCTTCGGGAGGCCGCCTGCCGCCGCCGGCTGCGGGTTTCTAGGCGCTGAACATGCGCTTCAGCTTGCCGGCCGGCGGCGGGGCGTAGCCTCCGAGACGGGACGTGCGCATGTTGAGGCCGGCCATGGCTTCCGCCATCTTCACGGCGCAGGAGACCCCGTCGAGGACGGGAAGGCCGTGTTCGGCCGCAAGGTCGGCGGCAAGGCTCGCCATGCCGGCGCAGCCGAGCACGATCGCCTCCGCACGATCCTCGGTGACGGCGAGGCCGATCTCGGCGCTGATCTTCTGGCGGGCATTCGAGCCTGGCTGTTCCAGCTCCAGCACCGCGACTTCCGACGAGCGGACACGCGCGCAACGGGCGTCGAGGCCGTAACGCGAGAGATTGTGCTCCAGCGCCGGCACGGAACGGGCGAGCGTGGTCACGACGGAGAACTTGTTCGAGAGCATCGACGCGAAATGATAGGCGGCTTCCCCGATGCCGATGACCGGCTTGTCGGTGAGGCAGCGGGCGGCATCGAGGCCGGTGTCATCGAAGCAGGCGATGACGACGGCGTCGCAATCGGGATTGCGGCGGATCGTGTCGAGCAGGCCGGCAAGGCTCATCGCCTCGTCGAGATAGCCCTCTATGGAGACGGGGCCGTGGGCCGGGTTGACGGCCGTGATCTTCGTGCCGGAAGAGGCGGCAGCGCGCGCCGCCCTCCCGATATGATCCGTCATCGAAGCGGTCGTGTTGGGGTTGATGACGAGGATGTTCATGTCAGAGTTCGCCTCCGAGATAGGCCGCCTTGATGCGGTCGTCGTTCATCAGGTCCCTGGAATTGCCTGACAGGGCGATCGAGCCGGTGGAGAGCGCGTAGGCGCGGTTGGAGATCGAAAGCGCCATCCGGCTGTTCTGCTCGACGAGAAGGATGGAGACCTTCTCGTCGCGGCTGATGGCGACGATGGCGCGCGCGATGTCCTGCACCAGCTTCGGCGCGATGCCGAGGGACGGTTCGTCCAGAAGCAGGAGCCGGGGTCTTGCCATCAGCGCGCGGCCGATCACCATCATCTGCTGCTCGCCGCCGGACATGGTGCTGGCCTGCTGGTGATAGCGTTCGCGCAGACGCGGAAAGCGCGTCAGCACGTTTTCCAGCGTCTCCTCGATCTCCGCCTTGTCGGAGCGGGTGAAGGCGCCCATCAGCAGGTTGTCCTTCACCGACATCAGCGGGAAGGCGCGGCGTCCCTCCGGCACCATGGAGATGCCCCGGCGAACGATATCGGAGGCCGACGTGCCGTCGAGCCTCTGGCCCTGGTAGACGATCTGCCCGGACTTGATCGGCCGAAGGCCGGTGATCGCGCGCAGGATCGAGGATTTGCCGGCGCCGTTCGCGCCGATCAGCGCGACGGTCTCGCCTTCGTTGACGTCGATCGAGACGCCTTTCAGCGCGTAGATGTGGTCGTAGTAGAGTTCGATATTCTCAACGCTCAATATCTTGGTCATGGCTTACATCCCGATCGCCGCGTCTTCGGAGCCGAGATAGGCTTCGATCACCTTCTCGTTCTCGCGGATTTCCTTCGGCGTGCCCTCGGCGATCTTCTGGCCGAAATTGATGCACACGATCCGGTCGCTGATCTTCATCACCGCCGGCATGTCGTGCTCGACGAGGAGGACGGTGACGCCGCGCTCGTCGCGAAGGCGCCGCACGAGGCCGACCATCTTCATCGTCTCGTCGTGGTTCATGCCGGCGAAGGGCTCGTCCAGCAGGATGACCTTTGGGTCGGTGGCAAGGCCGATGGCCATGCCGAGCGCGCGAAGATGGCCCTGCGGCAGGTTGGAGGCGAGCTCGTTGCGTATTCCCTGCAGGCCGAGGAAGTCGACGATGTCGTCGGCCGAGGCCGCGAAGGCCGCCTCGTCCTCCTTCGCCTGCTTCGTGCCGAGGAAGAAGCCGAGGAGGCTCGCCTTCGAGCGCAGGTGATGGGAGACGATGATGTTCTCGCGCACCGTCATGGAGCGGAAGATCGTCGTTTCCTGGAAGGTGCGCACGACACCCATGCGAGCGACCTTGTGCGGGGCGAGGCTGGAGATGCGCTCCCCGTTGAAGAGCACTTCCCCGCTCGTCGCCGGCACGAAGGAGGAGATCAGCTTGAAGAGCGTCGACTTGCCCGCGCCGTTCGGGCCGATCACCGAGAGGACCTCGCCGGGCTTCACGTCGAAGGATACGTCGTTCACCGCCGTCAGGCCGCCGTAGCGTTTGGTGATGTTCTTGATTTGCAGGATGGGGGTCATTTGCCGCCCTCCTTCTTGTCGAGAAGGCTGAGGACACCGTTCGGCAGGACCAGCATGAGCAGGATCATGACGCCGGAATAGATGAGAAGCTGATATTCCCTGGCGATGGAGAGCAGGTCCCAGCCGAAATAGAGCAGGAACGTGCCGAGCATCGGGCCGAAGACATAGCCGAGCCCGCCGAGGAAGCAGTAGAGCATGAAGTTCACGCTGTCGGCGACCACGAAGGAGGAAGGATAGATCGACTGCGCGATGGAGGCGAACATGGCGCCCGCGATACCGCCGAAGAACGAGGAGATCGCGTAGGCGAGCATCCGTAGATAGGCGGTGTTGACGCCGATCGAGGCCGAAAGCTCCTCGTTCTGCTGGAGGCTGCGGCACAGATGCCCAAGCCGCGAGTTCACGATGCGCCAGAGCACGATATAGGTCACGACCATCAGCACTGCGGCCATCATGTAGAAGCCGACGCGCGGATTGGAAAGCGAGCCGAAAGCCGGGATGATCGTCAGGCCGAAGACGGAGAGTTCACCGGGCAGCGGGATCGAGGTGATGCCCCTCGCGCCGTTGGTTATGGGCAGGGCAAGGGCGGTCAGGCGTGCCACCTCCGTCAGCACCAGCGTGACCATCGCGAAGTAGACGCCGCGAAGGCGCAGGATCGGCAGGCCGATCACGATGGAAACGGCGGCGCAGAAGAGCCCGGCCAGAGGCAGCGTCAGCCAGAAGGAAACGCCAGCCTGCGTGACGAGGATGGCCGAGACATAGCCGCCGACCAAGGCATAGGCACCCTGGCCGATATTGATGCGGCCGATATAGAAGGTGAGCCACACGCCGGCCGCGCCGACCGACAGGAGGGCGACCGAGGTGAGGGTGTAGAAGAAGTCCCAGCGGCCGGTCGCGCTGATGAACAGCGGCACGAGCACGAAGACGGCGAGAAGGAAGGCTGCAAAGCCGAGAAGTCTTGACGCTTTCATGGACTTAACCCCATGGCTTGCCCATCAGCCCCTGCGGGCGGACGGCCAGGAACACCATCAGCGTGGCGAAGATGACGAGATAGGTGATGTCGCCGTAGGCCGAGAGCACGGTAAGGCCGACGCTCTCCATCATGCCGAGGATGAAGCCGCCGGCGATCGCCCCCGAGATGACGCCTGCGCCGCCGATCATGATCATCAGGAAGGCCTTGATCGAGGTCGGGCCGCCCATGCCGAGATTGATGCCCGTAATGGTGACGAGAAGGCCGCCGACGAGGCCGGCGAGCATGGCGCCGAGCGCGAAGCCGAGCATGGAATAACGCGAGACGTCGACGCCCATGAGCTGAGCGGCCATCCGGTCCTGCGCGAGCGCCCGCATGGCGCGGCCGGCTCGGGAATAGTTCATGAAGGCGATGAAGACCACGATGAGCAGGATCGCCAGAACGCCGATCAGGATGCGGTCATAGGGCATGATGATGCGCATGTCCCAGTTGAAGACGCCGCTCACGATCTTCGGCACGCCGCGCTGCTTCTCGCCGAAGAGGAGCAGGATGACGGCATCGAGGAAGAAGGCGATGCCGGCGGCGAGCAGCATGGTCGATTCATCGCGCTTGGACCGGCGCACGACCGGTGCGAAGAGGAACTTTTCGATGACCGCGCCCATGATCGCGAGGATCACCGCGGAAGCTAGGAGGCCGACGATGAAGGGCAGGCCGAGCTGGACGACGACCGTGTAGGTGACGAAGCCTCCGAAGACGTACATCTGCCCGTGGGCGAAGTTCAGCACGTTCATCAGCGAAAAGATCAGCGTGAGCCCGAGGGCGATCAACGCATATTGCGCACCAAGGTAGAGACCGTTGGCGATTATCTGTTCCATCGTGAGCCTCCAATGGAAAGAAGTTCAGGCTAAGGAGATCCGGCCGGACGGCACGCGCCGCCCGGATCTCCTTATCGTAGAGATGTCTCAGGCTCCGATCAGTCGACCTGGCCGACGAACAGCGTCTCGAACTTGCCGCCCTTGTATTCGTTGACCACGAGCGGGACCGAGACCTGACGCTTCTGGCCGAAGGAGGTCATGCCGACATATTTCAGCTTGGCGTCGCCCTTCATGAAGGGGTTCGGGGCCTCGAACGTGTCCATGGTCTTCTTGTATTCCTCGACATTGTCGATGGCCGCCGGGTTCGCCTTCAGCGTTTCGATAATGTATTCGAGGGCGTAGACCTTGGTGTTGGACTCGTCGTTGTATT
This sequence comes from uncultured Shinella sp., assembly GCA_966243085.1. Lineage (GTDB taxonomy): Bacteria > Pseudomonadota > Alphaproteobacteria > Rhizobiales > Rhizobiaceae > Shinella. The sequence continues at coordinate 22,449 of CBIMFD010000001.1, read as the reverse complement.
CGCCGAACATCTTGGTGTAACGGTCGACGAATTCCTTCATCGTGTCGCTGGCGAGTTCCGGCGTGGAAGCGCCGCCGACCGAGATGAAGCCTTCGGCAAGGTCGCCTGCGCCTTCCTGAAGGACGGCGGCGTCCTGTGCCGTTTCCGTCGAGATCAGGCCTTCATAGCCGAGTTCGCGCGCCGAGCGGATGAGCTGCGGCGCGTTGGCCGGCGAGACGCCCGAGAGCACGAGAAGGTCGGGCTCGGCCTGGATGACCGGCAGCAGTACGGGCGTGAAGTCGGTGGTGTCCACCTGATAGGTCACGTTGCCCGAAACCACTTCGAGACCGAGTGCCTCGGCCGCCGCAATGCCGGATTCGCGCTGGCTCAACGGGTCGGATTCGTTGGCGGCGACGAAGGCGACCTTCTTCACGCCCTTGTTCTCCATGAGGTACTTGTAGATGGCCGGGCCCGACTGGTAGTTCGCCACCATGCCGAGGATGGCGTTCGATGCCGGCGGCGAGAAGAGCGCTTTCGGAAAGGAATAGGGGAAATACATGATGCCGTTCTGCTCGGCCGCGGGACGGACCGCGGCCGCGCCGTCGTCGACGTTCGGGCCGACGACGTAGTGGATGCCGTCCTGCGCCATCTTCTCCATGCCGGCGATCGCGCGCTTGGGGTCCTTCTGGTCGTCGAAGGCGACGATCTCGATATTGTAGGTCTTGTCGCCGATCGTCACGCCGCCGAGTTCGTTCAGCCAGGCTGCGCGCGCCTCCATCGAACGCTGGTTTGAAATGCCCCAGGCCGCCGCCGGCCCGGAGGTGACGCCGACGAAACCGATCTTGAGCGTGGCGTTCTCGGCGTAAGCCATCAGCGGCAGGGACAGGACGGTCGCTGCGGCGAGGGCGGAGAGTTTCAGGAATGAGCGCTTGTGCATGTTGTTCTTCCTCTGGGCCATTGATTTATTTTCTGATGGCGAGCGGGCCGCGAGGGCGGCCACGTTCGGCCTTGGCTTGGGTATTGAGCGCATTGTTAACAATTTTGTCAAGCGGTCGTATACAAAGTATAGGGCCGTCGTCGATGAGATTGATGCTTGTTGGTCAACGGAAACGGCCCTATTTAGAAATCGAATGCAGCGGTCGAGGTGATGCGGTGGTGGATTTGGGTCGGGAAAGTCTGGTCGAGGCCGATGGAATCGACGAGAGCGATATCGTCGAGCGCATTTTCGACGCCGTGATCGAACAGAGATTGCCGCCGGGAACGAAGCTTTCCGAATCCGCCTTGTGCGAAGCCTTTGGCGTCGGCCGCATGCGCATCCGCCGGGTGCTTCTGCTTCTGGCGAGCCGCGAGGTCGTCGAGCTTCACGCCAACCGCGGGGCTTTCGTCGCCTCGCCGACGGCCGAACAGGCCCGCGAGGTCTTCGAGGCGCGTCTTGCGCTGGAGCCAAACATCACGCGCCTCGCCGTCGAGCGGGCGAGCGAAGACGACATTGCCGAGCTGAACCGCCTTCTCGAAATGGAGTATGTCGCCCACAGGGAGCGCCGCCGGCACGACGCGATCCGCCTGTCGGGACAGTTCCACACCATCCTGGCGCAGATCGCCGGCAATGCGATCCTGATCCGCACGATGAAGGAGCTCGTGACACGCACATCGCTCATCATCGGCCTGTTCGGCGCGCCCGGCCTGAGCGACTGTCGGGACGACGACCACGCGGGGATCGTCCGCGCTTTCCACACGCGCGATGCGGAGAAAGCGGCGTGGATGATGACGCTCCATCTGAAGCACATCGAAAGCCATCTCCAGTTGAGCGCGAAACCGCGCGAGGCGGTCGATCTGATGGAGCTTTTTGCGCAGAAAACGGTCTAGCTTCGCCCGCCGGCCACCGCCGGCGCCGGTCGATCCCGCATTCTATCTAGTTGATCCGCAGGCCGGACGTCTTGTCGAACAGGTGGATCGCTTCCATGTTCGGGCGCACATGGACCGTTTCGCCGACGCGGATCGGCTCGTTGCGCGGAAACTCGACGGTCAGCATGCGGGCTTCGCCTATCTCCACATAGCCATAGGTCTGGCTGCCGAGGCGCTCGGCGACGGCAAGCTCGCCGCTGAACCAGGCGTCCTCGGGCCGGCAGGCGACAAGGTCCTCCGGCCGGATGCCGAGGACGACCTCGCCCGCCGGGGCCGGCTCTCCGGGCGCGCCGGAAAGCGAGAGGGTGCGCTCCTTCATGCGTATCGCGCTGCCGCCGCCGTCGGAGACCACGGCGGCGGGCAGGGTGTTCATGGTCGGGCTGCCGATGAACCGGGCGACGAAGAGGCTTGCCGGGCGATGATAGAGCTCGAGCGGTGGGCCGATCTGTTCGATCCTGCCCGCATTCAGCACGACGATGCGGTCGGCAAGCGTCATCGCCTCGACCTGGTCGTGCGTGACGTAGACGGTCGTCGCCCTCATGCGGTTGTGCAGCTTGGCGATCTCGACGCGCATCTCGACGCGCAGGGCCGCATCGAGGTTGGAGAGCGGTTCGTCGAACAGGAAGGCGGATGGCTCGCGCACGATGGCGCGCCCCATCGCCACGCGCTGGCGCTGGCCGCCGGAAAGCTGCGCCGGCCGCCTTTCGAGGAATGGCCGGATCTTGAGGATGTCGGCGGCGTGCGACACGCGGCCGTCGATCGTCGCCGTGTCGGTGCCGCGCATCTTCAGGCCGAAGGCCATGTTCTCGCGCACGCTCATATGCGGGTAGAGGGCATAGTCCTGGAACACCATGGCGATGTCCCGGCCGGAGGGCGGCAGCGCATTGACGATCCTGCCGCCGATATCGAGCGTGCCGCCGGAAATCTCCTCGAGGCCGGCGATCATGCGCAGGAGCGTGGATTTCCCGCAGCCGGACGGTCCGATGAGGACCAGGAATTCGCCGCTGGCGATATCGATGTCGATGTCATGGATGACCTGCAGGGATCCATAGGTCTTCCGGATCTGCCTCAAGGCGATAGCTGTCACGGTTTTCTCCTCCCGAAGGTCAAATCCGCCCTTGACCTTCATTATCGATATCAATATCAATAATGATACGAAAGACGATTGGCAACTCCGCGGGCCGGCCGATGACCTATTTTTCTACACCGTCGAATGCGCGAGGCACGGCAAGGCCGGCGAAGTCGGCGGCCGCCTTCAACGCATTGAAGCGTGACATCATGCTTGGCATCCTGCCCGCCGGCACCGCCCTGACGGAACTGGATCTCGCCGCGCATTTCTCCTGCAGCCAGGGCACGGTGCGCGAGGCGCTGCTGCAATTGCAGGAGGAGGGACTTGTGCGCCGGCAGGGCCATCGCGGCACGCAGGTTTCCGAGTGCACGGAGGCCGAGGCGGTGGAGATGTTCCGCGTGCGCCAGCAGATCGAGTGCAACGGCATCGTGCGCGCCCTGCAGGCGCCGAGCCGTGCGCTCGTTCCGGACCTCAAGCGGCTCTTCGCCGAGATGATGGACGCGGCCAGGGCCGGCGACGAGCTGGAGCTTGCCGCCTTCGACCGGGATTTCCACCGCCGCATCTTCCAGGATGCGCAGCTTCCCGCGCTCGATCCGATCCTGCATCGCTGCCTGGTGCACAATCACCGCTTCAAGATCTCGCGCAGCACGACGCCGCGCGATCTCGTGGCGACCGCACAGCGCCATGGCTCGATCATCGAGGTCATCGACGGCGGGGATGTCGCCAAGGCCAGCGCGGCGCTCCACCATCATATCGCGACGATCGTCGATCTCGGCCCCGACGTCTTCCAGGATGCGACGCAATGAACGCGGTACCGGACATGTCGAGGCTTTCGCCGGAGATGGCGGCGCTGATCGCCCGCGTGGCGGCCGAAATCGGCCCCCAGCCAGATCCGACGACGCTGCCGCCGACCGAGGGGCGGGCCCTTTCGGCGGAGAGCAACCGGCGCTGGAATGTCGACATGCCCGAAATGGCGGTCGTGACCGAGACATGGATAGAGGCGGATGAGGGCCTCGGCTCGGCCCGGCTGCGCGTCAAGGTCCTCGTGCCGCCGGCCTCGCGCGCCGGCGCGGTGGTCTTCGTGCACGGCGGCGGCTTTGCCTTCTGCAGCCCGGAAACCCATGAGCGCTGTGCGCGGGTCCTTGCGCTGGAGTGCGGCCTGCCGGTGTTGTTGCCGGATTATCGTCTTGCGCCGGAATATCCCTATCCCGCGGGGCTGATGGATGTCGTCGCGACCATGCGCGGTGCCTTCGCCGCAACGCAGACGCTCGGCGTTAAGGCGGGTCCGCTCGTGCTTTCGGGCGATTCCGCCGGTGCGAACCTGGCGCTCGCCGCCATGCTGCACGAGCAGGCGGCAGGTTTGCCGCCGGTTGCCGGCGCGCTCCTCTTCTACGGGACCTATGCAGGCGACTTCGCTACGCAGTCCTATCGCGATTTCGAGAACGGGCCGGGCCTGACGACCGCGAAGATGCAGCGTTACTGGCGCTGGTATGTCGGCGGCAGAGACGTTTCGGCCGATCCGCTCGCCTGTCCGCTTCTGGCGTCCGACGCCGCCCTTGCGGACCTTCCGCCGCTTCACCTGATGGCGGCGGGTGTCGATCCGCTGCTGTCCGACAGCGTTCGGCTTGAGGCGCGCCTGAAGGCGCTGGGGCGGGGCGAGGAACTGACGATCATGCCGGGCGTCACGCACGGCTTCCTGCAGAACACGCTCGATCTTTCCGCCGCGCGGGAGGCGCTGGCGGCCGCAGGGGCCGATGCCAGACGGATGGCCGGCATAGACTGATTTCGATTTTCAAAGGAGGAGACAATGAAAATCTGGAGGAAACTTGCAGCCGGTGCCGCGCTTGCCACGGCACTTCTGGCAAGCACGGCATCGGCGGAAACCGTCCGCTTCTGGTACCACTTCGACAATCCGGAAAACCCGATGGACGATCTCGTCGCCAAGTTCGAGGCGGCCAATCCGGACATCAAGATCGAGGCCGAGAACGTTCCATGGAACAGCTATTACGATAACCTCTACACCGCGCTGATCGGCGGCAATGCGCCGGATGCGGCCATGGTGAAGCTCTTCGCCCAGCCGCGCCTTGTCGAGATGGGCGCGCTCGAGCCGCTCGGCGAGCGCATCGATGCCTGGCCGGGCAAGGCGGACCTGCTCGACAACCTTCTGGAGCTCAACAAGGGGCCGGACGGCCAGCAATACTACCTGCCGATCCAGTATGTGGTGCTCTACCTCTATTATCGCGCCGATCTCTTCGAGCAGGCAGGGCTGAAGCCGCCGACGACCTGCGAGGAGTTCCGCGACGCGGCCATCAAGCTCACCAAGGCGCCGACGACCTATGGCTTCGGCCTGCGCGGCGGCAAGGGCGGCTGGGACCAGTGGGGCGCCTTCGTGCTCTCGCAGGGCGCCAAGCTGGAGCCTGGTGGCCTGACGACGCCCGAGGCGATCGCCGCCAACCAGTGGGTGATCGATCTCTTCCAGAAGGACAAGGTCATTCCGCCTTCCGCGCCGAACGACGGCTTCCAGGAAATCACCGCCGCCTTCAAGAACGGCACCACGGCAATGACGATCCATCATATCGGCTCGTCGAACGACATGGTGAAGGCACTCGGCGACAAGGTTTCGGCCGTGCCGGTGCCCGAATGCGGCGGCGGCCGCTGGACGTCCTATGGGGACGAGTCGCTGGCGATCTTCTCCGCGTCCGAGGCGAAGGACGCGGCCTGGAAGTGGATCTCCTTCCTTGCCGAGGGTGAGAACAATGTCGAGTTCAACAAGGCGACCGGCCAGATGACCGTCACCAAGAGCGGCTCGGCCAACTGGACGCAGCATGAGCGCCGGTTCGTAGACGCGACCGTCCAGTCGCTGCCGTTCGCCCATGTGCTGCCGCAGAACACCGCGACCTCGGAGTTCGTCAACACGGCCTGGCAGACCGCGATGCAGCAGGCGCTGACCGGCCAGATCACCTCCGAAGAGATGATGAAGCAGCTCGAGGCGCTCTTCGCGCAGCAGTAATCTCCCCGAAGCGGGCGTCCTGCGCCCGCTTCACCCCTCCCATCCGCCCGGCCCGAACATCAGGGCGGATGGGACCTTTGAATGCCAACGGCCGGGAACGACCGAATGACCGCAACAACCGCCTCACCATCGACCGCTGTGACCATCCGGACGCCCTGGAGCGTGCGGCTGATGCCCTACATGCTGCTGGCGCCCGCGGTTCTCGTCACGGTGTTCATCGTCTTCTTCCCGATGGTGCAGGCGCTCGTCACGAGCTTCTACGACCTCATCCTGTGGAAGCCGAATGCCAGCCGTTTCGTCGGCTTCGGCAACTATGTGAAGCTCTTCGCGGACCCGGTCTTCTGGACCGCGCTCGGCAACACCGCGATCTGGATCGGCCTGACGGTGCCGCTGCAGATGGGCCTCGGCCTCCTGACGGCGCTGCTGCTCAATCGCGAATTTCCCTGGCGCGGCCTTGCGCGCGCCCTCATCATCATTCCCTGGGCGCTGCCGAGCGTGGTGATCGCGCTGATGTGGCGCTGGATCTACGATCCGAATACGGGCGTCCTGAACGACATCCTCCTCTATCTTTCCGTCGTGCAGTCCGCCGTGCCGTGGCTCGCCGATCCCGATCTTGCGCTCTATGCGATCATCGCCACGCTCACCTGGCAGGGCTTTCCCTTCTTCGCTGTAATGATCCTCGCCGGCCTTCAGGGCATTCCGCGCAGCCATTACGAGGCCGCATCCATCGACGGCGCCTCGGCATGGCGGCAGTTCGTCCACATCACGCTGCCCGGCATCGCGCCGGTGCTGGCGACGGCCGGGCTCCTGCGCGTCATCTGGGTCGCCAATTCCATGGACGTCATCTTCGTCATGACGGGCGGGGGACCCGGCTATGCGACCCATACGCTGCCGCTCTACGCCTTCGTGCGCGCCCGCCAGAATCTCGACTTCGGCTACGGCACGACCATCGCCGTCACCTTCACCATCCTCCTCGGCGCGATCGTCGCCGTCTATCTCGCCCGGACCATGCGGGAGGTCGAACGATGAACAAGCCGTCCACGCTCCGCCGCATCCTCACCACCGACCTGCCCGTGCTGGTGATCGTACTCTTCGCCATGGGCCCGTTCGCCTGGATGGTGCTCACCTCGCTGACGCCGACCGCGACGCTGAACGCCACCGGCGTCTCCGTCTCGCCCGCCGGCTGGAGCCTCGACAATTACGTGCGGCTGCTGCGCCAGACCTCGTTCTTAGACAACATGCTGGACAGCCTCATCATCGCCTGCGGAACGGTGGTGCTGGGGCTTGCCGTCGCGGTGACGGCGGCCTACGCCTTCTCGCGCTTCCGCTTTGCCGGCCGCAAGCTGCTGATGCTGCAGTTCCTGCTCATCAACATGTTCCCGATCGTGCTGCTCATCCTGCCGCTCTTCGTGCTGATGCGAAAGGCCGGCATCCTCGACACGCATTTCGGCCTCATCCTCGCCAATGCGACGGTCGCCATTCCCTTCGCGGTCTGGATGCTGACGAGCTATGTCGGCGCGATCCCGAAGAGCCTCGACGAGGCGGCGATGATCGACGGCTGCTCGCGGCTGACGGCGCTGCGCCGCGTCGTGCTGCCGCTGACGATGCCGGGCATCATCTCCACCGGCATCTACATCTTCATCACCGCCTGGAACGAATATCTCTATGCGCTGACGCTCGGCGGAAGGAACGTGCGGCCCGTCACGGTCGCCATCCAGACGCTGATCGGCGAGTACCAGATCGAATGGGGCCTGCTTGCCGCCGGCGCCGTCGTGGGCGCCATGCCCGCCACCATCCTTTTCCTTCTCGTGCAGCGCCGCCTCATCGGCGGGCTGACCCAGGGCGCGGTGAAGGGCTGACTGCGAATGAAAGAGGACAGACAATGAACCCCGTCGGGTTGATCTCCATGCAATATGCGCGGCCCTTTACGGCCGAGCACTTCCCGCTTTTCGCCGAAATGCGAAGGCTCGGCTACGACTTCGTCGAGCTTCTCGTGCCCGAACCCGGCGAGCTCGACCTTGCGGAAACGCGCCGCGCGCTGGAGGCCGCAGGCCTCGGCGTCGTGCTCGCCGCCCGCGTCAACCTTCATCGTAACCTTTCCTCGGACGATCCCGTGGCCCACCGGGCCGGCATCGACTATCTGAAATATGCGGCCGATTGTGCGGCCGCGCTCGGTGCCACCATCGTCGGCGGCCCGCTCACCGGCAATCCGCTGGTCTTTGCCGGCCGGCCGCCGCAGCCGGTCGCCGAGGAGGAACGCCTCGCCCGCAAGGCACGCTGCGTTGCCGGCCTCAAGGAGGCGGGCGATCATGCCGCAGGCCTCGGCGTCGTGCTCGCGGTCGAGCCGCTCAACCGCTTCGAGAGCGATGTCCTCTGCACCACGCAGCAGGCGGTCGAACTGCTCGACGCGGTCGATCATCCCGCCGTGCAGCTCATGCTCGATACCTTCCACATGCATATGGAGGAGGCCTCCATCGCGGAAGCCATCCGCCTCGGCGGCAGGCACGTCGTGCATTTCCAGGCCAACGAGAACCATCGCGGCTTCCCGGGCACGGGCGCCACGGACTGGGTCGAGGTCTTTCGGGCCCTGCACGAGATCGGCTACGAAGGTCCCATCTCGCTCGAACCCTTCCGCCGCAACGACGACCGTTTCGGCGTCCCCTTCGCCCAGTGGCGCGCGCCGCACGAAGACGAGAGCGAACGCATCGCCGAAAGCGCCAAATTCATCAAGTCCCACATTCTGCTTACGGAATATCGTCGATGACACTCAAGATCGGTTGGATCGGCTGCGGCATCCATGCCACCCAGATGCTGCTTCCGCAGCTCGTTCGCCATGACGTGCAGATCGCGGCGCTCTGCGACATCGACGGAAACCGTCTGGCTTCGGCCGGCCGGCAGTTCGGCGTGACGAACCTGACGGGCGATGCGGAGGAGCTCATCCGCCGCTCCGACATTGACGCGGTCGGCATGGCCGTCGGCCCGGACCAGCACCTCCTCTTCGGCAGGATGGCATTGGAGCGCGGGCTCCCCGTCTTCATGGAAAAGCCGCCGTCGGGCAGCGCCGCCGGCGCGCGTCAACTGCTGGCGGCCTCGGAAAAGTCCGGCAAGCCGCTGCTCCTCGGCTTCATGAAGCGCTATTCGGCCGGCAACAAGATCGCCGCGAACATCCTGCGCTCCGGCCGCTTCGGGGAAATCTACGGCCTTACCGGCTACTACATGACGGCGCCCGGCTATTTCGCAGGCAATGTCGACTATACCGGCTTCTTCCTGCACCATTGCGTGCACTACATGGACCTCGTCTCCTTCCTCGTCTCGCCGGTTACGAAGCTGACGGCCCGCAAGGTCGAGAAGGATCGGGGCAAGGTGCTCTTCCATGTGAACTTCGACTTTGAATGCGGCGCCATCGGCACCATCGCCATGGGCACGGCGCAATCGCGCGGCGCACCCGTCGAGCGCATCGAGATCATGGGCGATCACCAGCGCATCGAGGTGGACAACGTCATCGAGGTCCGCTGGAACCGCAATCCGCCCTTCAAGGTGGACGATCCGGCTGCAATCCTTTCCGATACCGTCGACACGCTGACCTGGAAGCCGAATTTCACCGCTGCCGCAAACGAGGATCCGAAAGGCTACCATTCGCTGCTCGCCGATGTCATTCCGGCGCTCGGCGGCCGAGAAACGCCGGCGCCGACCATCCGCGACGGCGTCGTCGCCATGGAGCGGCTCGAGACCCTCCGGCGCGAACTCGCGCTCTGACCGTTGAAATCACGCCAAAAATGACGAAGGGCCCGGCCGTAGCTTCACGGCCGGGCCCTTCGTCTGCGGCGATGCCGGTCAGGCCTTGCGCTTCTTCTGGCGATAGACGTCGACGACGACGGCGGCGACGATGATCATGCCCTTGACGATCTCCTGGTAGAAGGCGTCGACACGCAGGAAGGTGAAGCCGGACGTCATGACGCCGAGGATGACGGTGCCGATCACCGTGCCGGTGATGCGGCCGACGCCGCCGGCAAGCGAGGTGCCGCCGATGACGGCTGCGGCGATCGCGTCGAGTTCGTACATCACGCCCATGCCGGCCTGCGCGGTCTGGGCACGGGCCGCCGTGACGACGCCGGCAAGACCGGCGAGTGCACCGGCTATGGCATAGACCTTCACCAGATGGGCCTCGATATTGATGCCAGAGACCCTCGCGGCCTGAACGTTCGCGCCGATGGCATAGGTGAACTTGCCGTAACGGGTGTAGCGCAGGGCGATGTGGAAGATCAGCGCGACGACCAGGAATATGATGACGGGCCAGATGCCGGTTCCAATGAAGTTGAATTGGTCGCTGAGGCCCGAGACCGGCTGGCCCTTGGTGTACCACTTGGAAACGCCGCGCGCCGAGACCATCATGCCGAGCGTCGCGATGAAAGGCGGGATCTTGGTCTTGGCGATGAGCTGGCCGTTTATGTAGCCGGCGAGAAGGCCGACGCCGATCCCGACCGCGACGGGCACGATGACGGGCATGTCGGTGAAGGACGGATAGAGCGCCCGGGGCCAGGTCGAGGATTGCGCGAGCGAAGCCGTGAACATCGCCGTCATCCCGACCACCGAGCCCGAGGACAGATCGATGCCTCCGGTGATGATGACCTGGGTGACGCCGACCGCGATGATGCCGATGACCGAGACCTGCAGGATGATGATCGTCAGACGTTGCGGATTGGCCAGAAAGCTCTGGCCGACGAGGATCCAGCCGAGGATTTCGTAGATCAGCGCAATGCCCACGAGGACGAGAAAGATGTTGAGTTCCGGCGGCAGCCGGCGGGCAGTCTTCTGCGAGGCGGCTTGTGCCTGGACTGCGGAGTTCGTGCTCATGATTTCCTCCCTTGCCGCCTCGGACGGCGACCTCGAAACATCACTGGGCGGCCAGTTCCATGACCTTGAATTGGGTGGCTTCCGTGCGGTCGAGGAAGCCGGTGACACGCCCTTCGTGCATGACCATGATGCGGTCGCTCATGCCCAGGACCTCCGGCATTTCCGACGAGATCATGATGACGGCGACGCCGTCGCGGGCAAGCTCGGTGACGAAGCGGTGGATTTCCGCCTTCGCGCCGACGTCGATGCCGCGGGTGGGCTCGTCGAGGATCAGGATGCGCGGATTGGTCAGCAGCCAGCGGCCGATCAGCACCTTCTGCTGGTTGCCGCCGGAAAGGTTCTCGATGCGCTCGTGAAGGCTCGGCGTCTTGACCCGGAGCTTCCGGCTCATGTCCTCGCAGACCTTTTTCAACCCGCGCTCGGAAACGAAGCCGTTCCTGACGAACTGATCCTGGAGAACCGCGACCTGCATGTTCTCCAGGATGTCGAGGATCAGCAGGCATCCGGTATCCTTGCGGTCTTCCGTCAGGAAGGCCATTCGATGGCCGATCGCGGTGGTCGGGCTGTCGATCGCCACCTCTTTGCCGTTGATGGCGATCGTGCCGGAGGTCGCCGGCGTCACGCCGAAGATCGTCTCGGCGACATTCGAGCGGCCCGAGCCGACAAGGCCGGCAACGCCGAGGATCTCGCCCGCCCGCACGTCGAAGGAGACGTCGTGGAAGACGCCCTTGAGGGTGAGATTCTTCACCGAAAGCACGACGTCGCCGATCGGCACCTCTTCCTTCGGGAACATCTGGGTGATCTCGCGCCCGACCATCATGCGGATGATGTCGTCGCGGGTCACATCGGTGGAGGCGTGGGTGCCGATATACTTGCCGTCACGGAAAACCGAGAACTCGTCCGCGATCTCGAACAGCTCGCTCATCTTGTGGGTGATATAGACGATGCCGATGCCCTGAGCGCGCAGGTCCCTTATGATCGTGAAGAGATGTTCCACCTCGCGCTCGGTGAGCGCAGAGGTCGGCTCGTCCATGATGAGGACGTCGGATTCATAGGAGACCGCCTTCGCGATCTCGACCATCTGGCGGTTCGCCACCGAGAGGTCGCGTACCTCCGTTTCCGGGTCCATGGCTATGTTGAGGCGCTTGAAGAGCGCAGCCGTCTTGCGGTTCATCTCGGCGTGGTCGACGAAGCCGAAGCGGTTCTTGGGCTCGCGGCGGACCCAGATGTTCTCCGAAACCGTCATGAAGGGCATCAGGTTCAGTTCCTGATGGATCATCGCGATGCCGTTTTCCAGCGCGTCGAGCGGCGAACCGAGCCGGATCTTCTGGCCCTTGAGCCGCACCTCGCCCTGATCGGGCGTATAGATGCCGGCAAGGATCTTCATCAGCGTGGATTTGCCGGCGCCGTTCTCGCCCATCAGCGCGTGCACCGTGCCGCGCTTCAGCCTGAACTGTACGTCATCGAGCGCTACGACACCGGGGAACTCCTTGCGGACGCCTTCCGCAGACAGGAGATATTCAGCATTCGGAATGGCGCCGCTTGCGCGAACCGCGGCCATGGTGGTCGGACTGACCATCGTTTCCCTCCCTTCCGGAGCACCTGAAACGGGCTGGACGCGCGCACGCCTGCGTGCGCGCGTCCCAATTGCCAAAGGTTGAACTGATGGCGCGAGCCGATCAGTTCTTTGCCTGGAAGTCGGCGATGTTGGCCGGCGTCACGAGCTGGAAGGGGATGTAGACCTTGGTATCCACCTTCTCGCCCTTGGCCAGCTTCAGTGCGGCGTCGAGCGCGCCCTTGCCCTGGCCGGCGGCGTCCTGGAAGACCGTCACGTCGAGGTCGCCGGCGGCCATAGCGGCAAGGGCGTCCTGCGTTGCGTCGATACCGGCGACGACGACGCTGTCCATCGAGCGGCCGGCGGCCTTCAGCGCCTGGATGGCGCCGATCGCCATTTCGTCGTTGTTGGAGATGACGGCGTCGAATTCCAGCCCGGCCGAGAGCCAGTTGGTCATGAGGTCCGAACCCTGCGTGCGGGACCAGTTGGCCGTCTGCTCCTCGACGATCTCGAGGCCCTTGCATTCGTCGGTCGCGATGACGTCCTTGATGTCCTGCGTGCGCATGCGCGCGGCCTGGTTGGAGAGCTCGCCCATCATGACGACGACCTTGCCCTTGCCGTTGAGGAGCCGGCAGACTTCCTTGGTTTCGAGCGTGCCGGATTCCTGCTCGTTGGAGGCGACGAAGGCCTGCTTTTCCGGCAGTTCGTTGACGTTGACCGGCTCACGGTTGACGTAGACGAGCGGAACGCCGGCATCGGCCGCTGCCTTTGAAAGGGCAGCCGTGGCATCGGTATCGACCGGGTTCACGATGATGGCGCTGACGCCGGCGGCGATGAAGTTCTGGATTTGGCTCTGCTGCTTGGCGACGTCGTTCTGCGCGTCCTCGATCTGCAGCTCGACGCCGTCGAGCGTCTTGGCGTAGTCGGACATGCCGTTGCGCAGGACCGTCAGGAAGTTGTCGTCGAACAGCGCCATGGAGACGCCGATCGTCTCGGCATGCGCCGCGGTCGACATCATGAGGGCCAGTCCAGCGCCCAGAATGAGCTTCTTCATTATCGTTCTCCTCCTCAACGTGACGTCCGGCGGCGCCACCGATTATCCGGAATGTTTGCCCTTCCGGGCATCGGCCCCTTCCTCCTCCCGGGATTAAAGGGGCCAAAAACAGAATAAACAAACCGAGAATTTCTTATTACGGAATATTCATTCCATTTGATCCTTCCAATGTCAAGTCCATGCCGACCATCAATTCGGGTCGGCATGGGCTCGGGCGGTGCAAGGAGGCGGTTCAGATGGCCGCACGCAGATAGGCGATGCTCTCCAGCACCGATGCCTTCGGATCTGCGACCGTGTGCACGGCGAGCGAAAAAGGCTCGAAAGACAGGGCCCCCTCATATCCCGCGGCAAGGAGGGCCCTGATCTGGGCGGCATTGCCGAGCCGGTCAGCCGGGCCGACCAGTACGCGGTGGCTGTCGCGCATGTCCGGAATGGCGACGTCAGCGTCGTCCACGCCGGAAATGTGCACGAGGCCCGTCAGGTCGGCGAAGATTTCCGGTTCGCCTGCAAGGTGATGATGGAACGTGTCGTGCACGAGACGGAATGTCTGTTCCCCGCCGATAGCGCTGATCGCCTTTGCCGCCTCGCGCTTTGAGCGCAGCGAACAGATCTCGAAGCCGAGAGGCTCGACGAGGCCGATGATGCCGGCAGCGTCCAGCAGGGGCTTCAGCGCCGTGAGCGCCTCCCGCAGATTGACCTGCCGCTCGCCGTCGGCCCGGCCGGTGCCGTCGTTCTTCGGGACGAGCACCAGCGCACGGGCGCCGCAGGCGGCGGCATAGTCGATGAGTTCCCGGGCTTCGGCTGCGCGAGCCGGCGTCCATTCGTTGAAGCGCTGGAGGGCGTTGATCGAGACGATCGTGACGCCATGGCGGCGGGCGAGGGTCCTCACCTCCTCCGGCCTCGTGCCGTCGAGGATGGCGTTGCCGTCGAGATCGTTGCGGATCTCCACGGCCGTTGCGCCGACAGAAGCGGCCAGCGCGAAGAAGGCATCCAGCTTGAGGCCGGGCGCCGTCATGTGGTTGAGCGCGAAAGTTGGGGTCGACATGGAATGGGTGTCCTCCGGCTTCAAGGCTGCGGCCGGCATCGCGGCCGCGTGTGCACGCATGAGGATCGGGATGCATTTGACGCCCGTCAAAGCCGAAGGCGCCGGCGACACCTTCATCGCTGAGAGATTTGCCCGTGCCGATGATGGAAAACCATCATCCGCAACTCAGATATTTTCAGGCAGGAAGATGTCGAAGGGCAGGAATACCTGCCCCGGCACGGCATTTTCCCCCTTCTCGATGGCGGCGACCATCAGGGAGACGAGCTCACGGCAAAGGGCGGGCAGCGGCGTGTTGATGGTCATGGTGACGACCTCGTCGGCAAGGCCCGCCTTCGATTCCGGGGTAAGTTCGTTGACGATGAGCTGCACCTTGCCCGCATAGCCTTCCTCGCGGATCGCGGAGATCGCCCCTTCCATGCCGCCGCCGGCGACATAGAGGCCGACGAGATCGGGGTGATGGGCAAGCAGGTTCGCCGTTGCCTCGTGCGTGATCTCGCTCGTGTCGAGATTGACCAGCGTGTCCAGCACCTCGAAATCCCGGGCCTTCTCGCGGAAGAAGGCGCGAAAGCCCATTTCACGCAGTTCGTGGCCGTGAAAGCGGTGGCTGCCGACGAAGATCGCGACTTTGCCCGGGCGCCTGGCGCCCCGGGCAATCATCCAGGCCGCTGTCCGCCCCACCTTCATGTTGTTGAGTCCGATATAGCCCTGCCGGACGTCCATGGCGAAATCCGAAAGCAGGCAGAAGAGCGGAATGCCGCGGGCCTTCAGCGTTTCCGCCATCGCGGTGGTGGCCGGATAGTCCGGGGCGACGACCGCAAGCGCTTGGTTGCGGACGGAGAGCTGGCGCAGCATTTCCGTCATCGCCGCCGGCGTCTGCGCATTGATGAAATCGATCTGCGGCACGATCCGCGCCGTCGTGCAGGCATTGCAGGCGATTTCGATCTCACGGGCGAAATTCTGGTAGAAGGTCTGATTGGGCCGCTGGAAGCTGAAGCCCAGCCGATATTGCGGCAGGTCCTCGAACACGCGCTGCCGGATGAGGCCGACGGCATGATAGCCGATCGCATTGGCCGCATCGTAGACGCGGCGCGCCGTTTCCTCGCGGACCTTGTGGCGGCCGTTCAGCACCCGGTCGACGGTCGCGACGCTGACGCCGGCCGCTTTCGCAAGGTCGGAGATCGTGGGACGGGACGCCATATTGCCTCCGTGCAATTTTTCCATCCGCGTTGGTGCTATGTAATGATGTAATTTGATGCATTCTATCATCGTCGCATTGAGGAACGCAAGAAGCAGCGCTACCGTCTGTTCCAGTGGACGGGGCAATGTCCTGATCCTCGAGGAGACGAGCGATGAAGCCGACGAAGCCGACGAAGCGGGACTATAGCCTTCTGGGCCGCGATGCCGAGGCGGCGATTGCCAATGGCCTTGCGGCGGCCGAATGGTATCACACGGAAATTCCGCGCAAGGAGATGAAGGCGCTGATGCAGCGCAGCGACGCCCCGGCGATCCGCGACAGCGCGATCTGGCTGGGCTGTCTCGCCCTGTCCGGCGCGCTCGGCGTCTGGTTCTGGGGAAGCTGGTGGGCGGTGCCGTTCTTCCTGGTCTACGGCGTCCTGTACGGGTCGGCGTCGGATTCCCGCTGGCACGAATGCGGCCACGGCACGGCCTTCAAGACGATGTGGATGAATAGCGCCGTCTACCAGATCGCCTGCTTCATGATCATGCGCAACCCCGTGACCTGGCGCTGGAGCCATACGCGCCACCACACCGATACGGTCATCGTCGGGCGCGATCCGGAGATCGCGGTCATGCGCCCGCCGGACCTTCTGCGGCTCGCGCTGAATTTCTTCGGCCTGCTCGACACGGTTCACGCCATCATCGACATGCTGCGCAACGCGGCCGGCGTCATGAGCGCCGCGGAGAAGACCTTCGTGCCGGAATCCGAGCGGCCGAAGGCGATCCGCGTCGCCCGCGTCTGGCTTGCCATCTATCTCGCGACCATCGCCGTCTGCTTCGCCCTCGGCTCGATCCTGCCGGCCATGCTGGTCGGCCTGCCACGGCTCTACGGCGCCTGGCATCACGTTCTGACTGGTCTGCTCCAGCACGGCGGCCTTGCCGACAATGTCGTCGATCATCGGCTGAACAGCCGCACGGTGTACATGAATCCGGTCAGCCGCTTCATCTACTGGAATATGAACTACCATGTGGAGCACCACATGTTCCCGATGGTCCCCTACCACGCGCTGCCGCGGCTGCATGCCATGATCAGCCACGACCTGCCGGCGCCGAACCCGTCCATGTGGCACGGTTACAGGGAAATGATTCCGGCCTTCCTGCGCCAGTTGCGCAACGAGGACTACTTCCTGAAACGCGAACTGCCGGCGACGGCGCGGCCCTACAGGGAAGAGTTCCACGCCGAGCCGGCCGCCGCGGCCGCCGAATAACGAACCGTCACTGGAGGAGAGACATGAGCGACAACTGGATCGAAGTCTGCGCTGCGGGCGAAATCGACGAAGAGGACGTCATCCGTTTCGACCATGCGGGCCGCACCTTCGCGATCTACCGCAGTCCGGAAGATACCTATCACGCGACGGACGGGCTCTGCACGCATGAGAAGATCCACCTGGCCGACGGGCTGGTGATGGATCACGTCGTCGAATGTCCCAAGCACAACGGCCGCTTCAACTACAAGTCCGGCGAGGCGCTTGGCGCGCCTGTCTGCGTCGATCTCAGGACCTATCCGGTTAAGATCGAAGGCGGCACGGTCTTCATCGGTTTGTGAAAGGGTGAGCCATGGCCAGTTTCGTCATCGTCGGCGCCGGCGAATGCGGCGCGCGGGCGGCCTTCGCCCTGCGGGAAAAAGGGTTCGACGGTACGCTCACGCTGATCGGCGGCGAGGCCCATTCGCCCTACGAACGCCCGCCGCTCTCCAAGGAGGCCCTCGTCGCCGGTGCCGGGCCGAAATGCGTCGCCGCGGCGGAACGGTATGTCGAAGCCGGGATCAATCTGCTGCTCGATCGCACGGTGTCCGAAATCGACCGCAGCGCAAGGCGTGTCGTGCTGGGTGACGGCACGGACGTTCCCTACGACAAGCTGCTCCTTTCAACCGGCGCACGCCCGCGCGCCCTGCCGGGGACGAGCCATGGTGGCCGCGTCGCCGCTCTGCGCAGCCATGACGATGCGGCCCGCATTCGCGCGCATCTAGTGGAGGGCAGTCACATCGCCATCCTCGGCGGCGGCTTCATCGGTCTGGAACTGGCGGCGAGCGCCCGCATGCTCGGCGCCACCGTCACGCTCGTCGAAGGTCTGCCGCGCGTACTGACGCGGGGTGTGCCTGCCGAGATCGCCGAGATCATCGCCGCGCGCCATGCGGCCGAAGGCGTGGAAATCCTGTGCGGGGCGACGGTCGCCGGCATCGAGGACATGCCGGGCGAAGTCCGCATCACGCTCGATGATGGCCGCGTCCTCACGGCAAGCCTCCTTATCGTCGGCATCGGTGCCGTGCCGAACACGGAACTGGCGGAGGCCGCCGGCCTTGCTGTCGATAACGGCATCGCCGTCGACGGATTCCTGCGGACCACCGACCCGGACATCTTCGCCGCCGGCGACTGCGCCTCCTGTCCGCTGCCCCTCTATGGCGGTCGCCGCATCCGCCTCGAATCCTGGCGCAACGCGCAGGAGCAGGGCCGGCTTGCCGCCGCCAACATGCTGGGGTGCATGGAGGCGCATTCGGCCGTGCCGTGGTTCTGGTCGGATCAATACGACATGACCCTGCAGATCGCCGGCCTTGCCGATGGGGCGGTGACGACGGTGCGGCGCGAACTCGGCGAGGAGGCCTTCATCCTCTTCCATCTCGATGCGGAAGGCCGGCTGATCGCGGCAAGCGGCATCGGGCCGGGCAATGCCGTCGCCCGCGACATCCGGCTTGCGGAAATGCTGATTGCTGCCCGCCTTCATCCCGACCCGGCGGAACTCGCCGCACCGGAGACGAAACTCAGGAAGCTGCTCGCCGCCTGACGGGCCTTGATCGGGAGACTGCAATGAACACCAGGAGACCGACGGTCGCCGATCTTCAGGCGATGAAGGGCAAGCGGCAATTGACGATGCTGCGCGTCGTGACGCTCGAAGAGGCGGAGGCCGCCGAGCGGGCGGGCATAGACCTCGTTTCCGTGCCGCCGGCGCTGCTCGGCCCGGCCTTCCGCGAGGCGGCCCCGACCGTTTTCGCCTTTCCGGGGCTCGAATACGGGGATTTCGTCACCACGGACGATTACCTGCGCGGCGCTTTTCAGGCGATGAAGGCGGGCGGCGACGCGGTCTATTGCGCCGCCGGCCTCTCGACGGTCCGGCGGCTGCGCGAAGAAGGCATTCCCGTCTGCGGCCATGTGGGCCTCATTCCCTCCAAGGCGACCTGGACCGGCGGCTTCCGCGCCGTCGGCAAGACGGCGGAAAGCGCCCTCGAGATCTGGCGCCAGGTGAAGGCGCTCGAGGAGGCCGGTGCCTTCGCCACCGAAATCGAGGTCGTGCCCGGCGAGGTCGCCGCGGCGATCAGCCGGAAGACCGCGCTCCTCATGCTCTCCATGGGGGCGGGTGCCGGCTGCGACGCACAATATCTCTTCGCCGAGGACGTGCTCGGCCAGAACCGCGGGCATTATCCGCGCCATGCGAAGGTCTACCGCAATTTCGTCGTGGAATATGACCGCCTTCAGCAGGAGCGCATCGCAGCCTTCCGCGAATATGCCCAAGACGTTCGCACCGGTGCCTATCCGGCCGCGGGCCACCTGGTGGGCATCGATCCCGCCGAACTTGCAGCCTTCCTTGCCAACCTCGAGCCATGATCGTGCCTGATCTCCAACGCATCCTAAAAACCGATTGCGAATTGAAATCGGTTGATCTAGTTTAAATCCGATTGCGGAGCGCAACCGGATCTGCGCGGACATGCCATTTACGGAAAGGACATGGCCATGGCCAGGCTCGTATTCGGAATGAACCAGTCCCTGGACGGCTATGTCGATCACATGGGGTTCGCACCCGGCCCCATGCTCTTCCGTCACTTCATCAGGGAGGCAGAAGGGCAGGCGGGCAGCATCTACGGCCGCAAGATGTATGAGGTCATGCGTTACTGGGACGACGATCACCCCGAATGGGGCGAAGACGAGCGTGCCTTCGCGGCGGCGTGGCGGAAGCAGCCGAAATGGGTCGTCTCGCGTTCGCTAGCCTCCGTCGGCCCCAATGCCCGGCTTGTCGAGGGTGATCTCGATACCGCGATCCGCACATTGAAGGCCGGGCGAGACGGGGAGATCGAAGTCGCCGGCCCGGATCTCGCGCAAAGCCTTACCGAGCTCGGCCTGATCGACGAGTATCGCATCTACCTGCACCCCGTCGTGCTCGGTCACGGCAAGCCCTATTTCGCCGGACCCAGGCCGCCGCTCCGCCTCATGGCCCATGATCGGATTTGCGAGGACGTGATCAGGCTGACCTACGTTCCCGCCTGAACAGACGATGCGCGCAGCACCAGGCTCGGCGGCGGGGGCAGGCTCGGTTCGGGGCCGGGCTGTCCGAGGCGGGCCAGCAGGAGATCGACGGCGGCCGCGGCCACCTGATCGAGGTGCAGGTCGACCGCGGTGAGGGGCGGCTCGGCCAGCTTGGCGCGCATGCCGTCATAGCGGGTCGCGAGCCGAAGATCGTCGGGGACCCTCCGACCGACGGCTCGTGCCGCTTCGAGCGTGCCGGCCGCAAAGGCATCGACCGGAACGCAGAGGGCCGAAAGGGCGGGGTTCTCCCGCAGCAGCTTTTCGGCGGCTGCGGCCGCGGCCTGCTCGCCCCCCCCTTCGTCGATGCGGACGGCGAGCGGGGAAAAACCCGCTTCGGCCGCGAAGGCCGCGTAGGCGGCTTCCATTTCGAGATAGGAATTTCGCCTCTGCAGCCCGGTCATGAGGCCGATCTGCCCGCCCGCTGTAAACAGATGCTCGAGGAGCAGACGGCCCGTCGTGCCGCTCTGGAGATCGACGAAGGGAAGGTCTTCCCGTCCGGGCGCCCGCCCGATGGAGACGACCTCGACGCCGCGGTCGGAGAAGAAATCCAGCACCGGATCGTTCCGTTCCGGCTCGACGACGATGGCGCCGTCCACTTCGAGCGCATCCAGGCGGTCGCGCGGCCCGAGCGGCGGAACGAGGCAAAGGGCTATGTCGCGCGAAAAGGCCGCTACTGCCGCGGCCGCCGCGATCTCCATCAGGAAGCCGAGGCGCGACGGGCCGGCGGCGACCGCGAAGGGCATCGATGAGACGAGGGCGATCGAGCCGGCCCCGCCCGTGCGGAGCCGCCGTGCCCGATGGTTCGGCCGATAGCCCATCGTCTCGGCAAGCGCCTCGATGCGCTTGCGCGTTTCCGGATCCACATAGCGGCGGCCGCTGAAGGCGTGTGAGACGGTCGTGGGCGATACGCCCGCCGCCTTCGCGAGGTCGGCAATTGTCGGTTTGCTCATGGTTTCTCCCGTCGCCCTCCTTAGCACGCGGCCGGTGGGCCTGCAAAACGATTTGCAAAACACAAAAACCGTGTTAGGAATTGCATCATGCAAATCGTTTTGCATAGCGGCTTGAGGAGGCCGGGAGGAGGAAAACATGCAACATGAGATGAATTTGACGATCGATCCGGTCGACGAGCGGCTGCCATTGCGCAGCCTGTTCCTGTTCGGCCTTCAGCACGTATTGGTCATGGCGGCATCGCCGATTACCGCCGTGTTCCTGGTCAGCAAGGCGCTCGGCTTTTCCGATGCGCTGACGGTCTCGCTGATCAGCGCGACCTTTTTCGTCTGCGGCATCGGCTCGATGCTCCAGAGTTTCGGGCCGAAGGGGTTTGGCGCGCGCCTGCCCTTCGTCATGGTGCCGGGCGGCGCGCCCATCGCGATCTTCCTGGCGATCGCCCAGCAATCGGACGTGCAGACGGCCGTCGGAGCCGTCATCATGACGGCGCTCTTCTATTTTCTCGCGCTGCCGGTCTTCCGCCGGCTGCTGCGCTATTTCCCGCCGATCGTCGTCGGCACGATGCTGCTGCTGGTCTCGGTCAATCTGGTGCGCATCTACGGCGTGACCATTACGGGCCGGCCAGGAACCGAGGGCTTCGCCGCGCCGGTCGAGGTGGGGCTTGCCCTCCTGACCATCGTGCTCACGATCGCCGCCGCGCGGATCTTCACCGGCACGCTCCGCAGGCTTGCGGTCATGCTCGGCCTCGTGGGCGGCTCGCTCGTCGCGCTTGCTCTCGGACACATGGACCTCTCCGGCGTCCTTTCGGGGCCGGTCGTCGTCGTGCCGCAACTGTTTCCTTTCGGCATGCCGAAGTTCGACATCATCGCCGCGATTCCGCTCATCGTGTTCTCGATCATCTCGATGGCGGAGGCGACCGGCCAGACCATAGCGACGGCCGAAATCGTCGGACGCCGCGGCGATGCGCATGCCACGGTTCCCGCGACCATCCGCGGCGATGCGCTGATGTCGCTGGTCGGCGGCCTGTTCGGCACGTCGCTGATCATCACCAGCGGCGAGAATGTCGGCATCGTGCGGGCGACCAACGTCAAATCGCGCTATGTGACGGCGATGGCCGGGGCGATCCTCGTGCTGATCGCGCTCTTCGCGCCCATCGGCCGTCTTGCGACGGCGCTGCCCGGCGCGGTCGTCGGCGGAACGGCGGTCATGGTGTTCTCCATCATCGGCGTCATAGGGATCAACCTCCTGCGCCGGGTGGACCTGCGCGAGCACGGCCCGATGTTCACGCTCGGCTCGGCCCTTTCCATCGGCCTGCTGCCGATCCTCGTGCCGGGCGTCTACAGCCAGTTCCCGCAATGGGTCCAGATGATCCTCGGCAACGGGCTTGCCGCGGGCACGATCACCGCCGTCGTGGTCAATGCCCTCTTTTCTCACAACGGCGCGGGCGAGCTGCCGGCGGATGCCGCGCCTTCGCTGCAATCTTCTGTCCAGGGAGCAAA